>CADBUA010000591.1 GCA_902797665.1 uncultured Lachnospiraceae bacterium
AAATTTGAAATATATTAAAATATAGAAAGATAGTGGAAGGAGGAACAGTTCTCAAATGGACAATGAAAAGATCGTATTTGCTATGTATGATATTCGGGCAAAGCAGAATTATATCTACAGTGGAACCCGGATGAAGGAGATTGTCGGGGCGTCTTTGGCAATCCGGGATTGTTTTCAGAACTTCCTGTTCCCTGCAGCAGAGGAATATGCGAAAAGCCTGGGACCATCCTACAATGGGATCTTTAATTACCTTGATCCGAAGGTAAAGGATCAGCCTTCTGCTGTCTTTACTCCTGAGAATTTCAAAGCGCATCTGTCTGCAGGCTATCTGGGGGAAGTCGTCTATGAGGGCGGCGGGAATTTCCAGGTGCTCTTTTCAAACATAAAGGTCTATCAGGAGATCAACCGGATCTTCTATCGGAATCTTATCAAAAAAACGCAGACCATGCGGGTCCTGACCTCTTATATCGAGGGGGTTGATTTTGACCACTATGAAGATGTCCGGGATGCAGGCGGAAACGTGATCCTTCAGGGAGACAATTCAAAGCTTTACGAGAAGCATGGGGAGAATGAGCGGAAGGAATGCGGACTGAATGTGTTGAATGCGCTGCCCATCGTTCAGGTTGATCCGAGGAGTTCGCTGCCTCTGGGCGCAGAGACATGGCTGGTGGAATCAGACTTGCAAAAGAGCAAGGTTACCGTGGAACGGGCATATAAGTACGAGATGTTTCGGAAAGCGAATGACAGACTCAGACAGGGGGCAGAGATCCTGGATCAGATGATTACCAGAAAGGGGGAGGATTCCCACCTGGCAGTCATCTATATCGATGGCAACAACATGGGCCAGAAGGTCCAGGAAGTCACAAAGGGAAAAACATCATGGGCGGAGGCGCTTGCATCTCTCAGACAGTTCTCCAGGGACATCCAGAGGGACTATATCGATGAACCGATGAAGAAGATCGACGAGGAACTTGGCGGGAGAAACAACCGGAGATTTGTGATCTACGCGGGAGATGAGATCACGTTTATCTGCAACGTGCGTGATGCTTTTCGCGTGATCAGAACCTACTTTTCCGCCCTGCCTGAGGGCTGTTCCTCCTGTGCGGGCTGTGCAGTCTTCTCCAGCCATGCGCCTTTTACAGATGCCTACCGGATTGCGGAGGAGAGCTGTGAAAACGGCAAGAAACTGATGAAGGAGAAGGGAATTTCCACTGCCTGCCTGCTGGACTTCCATCTCTGTCAGGGTGCCGTCGGGACCTCTCTTGAAAAGATCCGTCAGCTTGAAGGAACAGAGACGCTTTTGCATCCCTGGCTTCTCCGAGGAGACATCCCGACCTATTCTTATAATGAAGCCCGGATCCAATCTGTGGCGGAAGCGCTTTCTTCTGTGGCAAGAGGGAACAGCAAGACGCTTCTCAGTGCCGCGAAAGCAGGCGATGGCGCTTATCAGATCGAAATCGAACGGATGAAGGCACATGTCAGCGGAAATGAAGAGGAGAAGAAAATCCTCATAGAGTTGATTGATCGTCTAGGGGAAAACAGGGAACTGGTCTATCAGATGATGATTATCTTTGATTTCTGGTTTCGCAGGGACAGTAAGGGAGCCCTGGCCCCCTAAGGACCACAGGGAACAGGAAAGGCAGGGAATATGGAAAAAGGAAGAATAAGAATTACATTGAAATCGGATCTCTGTGCCGGATCCGGCTATTCTTATGCGGGTATCATCGATTCGGATGTCTGCTATGATCAGGCAGGAATCCCCTATATCCCGGCCAGGCGCATCAAGGGGCTTCTTCGGGAAAGTGCTGAGATGATCGGAGTGGATACGACAGTCTTTGGAAAATGGGGGCAGGATAACGTCAAAGAAAGGACCGGGCTTTCCATCTCGAATGCATACATTGAGAACTACTTTGAGATCAGGAAAGCCCTGGATGAAGCAAAAGAAAATGACGCCATAGAAAATCTTCTGAGTCCCGACGCGGTTCTCTCACAGTTTTCTTCGGTCAAAGCCGCGACTGCTCTGGATCAGGCAGGCTCCGCAAAGGAGAACTCTCTCCGCTTTATGCGAATTGTTAATCACTATAGTCCATTTGATAAGAATAAGGAGCAGATTTTCTACGCCGATGTACAGATCCCGGATAGAAGCGGTGTGTCTCAGATCTCTGCTGCCTGCCTTGCGCTTCGGCACATGGGAGTCGGGAGAAACAGGGGACTTGGAAATGTGGTCTTTGCCCTGGAAGAGGAGCAGAAGAAGGAGCAGAGACTCTCCCGCCCTGAGCTTGTTGATGAAAGCAGAGGAAGTGGGAAAGCAGTTCTGACTTATACGGTGCGATCGGAGTCCTGTCTGATGCTGAGTAAGAAGAACAGTCAGGAGTCTGAGCGCTTCATGGACGGGATGAGTGTCCTGGGCTATTTTGCCAGCGCATACCTCAGGAGTGGCAATAAGGCAGAAGATGAAGCGTTTGAGAATCTTTTTCTGAAGGGCGGCGTCAGCTTCTCTCCTCTGTTTCCCTCTGATGAAACTGGGAGGATTTTCTACCCTGCTCCCTCCTTCATAAACCGCCTGAAAAAGACCGGGGATTATGTCAATGTCAGCATACCGCGGAAAGAACAGCTGATTGAGCCGGGAAACCAGCCCAAGAAGCTGACAGGGAAGTTTCTGGCCTTTCCGGAAGATGGAGAAGGGGCCATGGAACTAAAAGAAGTACAGACAGAGATTCTCTATCACAACCGCCATGAGAAGCAGGATCTGGAAAAGATGCTCTACGCTTTTGAGGCAGTCTCGCCGAACCAGTACTTTACCGGGCACATCACCGGCGATGTATGTGATCTCAGGAAACTCTATCAGGCAATCGGGGAGGACGGAATGCTGACCTTTGGCAAGTCCAGAGGGGCTCAGTATGGGCTCTGCCGCGTTGTCTCTGCCAGCCTTTCTGATCTGCCGCATATCGGAAAAGAAGATTCGGGAGAGCGATACACGCTGCTTCTGTCCGAGGGAGAAAAGATCCTGGTGACTTTTCGCAGTGATGGTCTTTTCATGGATGGGGAAGGGAACTATAGCGTGAGCCTCAGAGAGGCATTGAGCCAGGTCAAGTCAAAGCTGGGAATTTGCTCCGCTGAAGAGGGGTACCTTGAGGCAGATGTTCGGGAGATTGTCGGGCACTATGGCGTCTGGAACCTGAAAAGGCAGACCATTCCTTCAATTCAGGCAGGATCGACCTTTGAGTTTTGTCTGAAGGAAGCCTGCGTTTTGCCGCGAAGCGCCCATGTGGGTGTTCGGAATGCAGAGGGATTTGGGGAGGTCTCGATCATAAGACAGCCTGGAATCTGGAAGATCTCCCAGTCAGAGAAAGAGAAGGTCAAGGGAACAGGTGCAGCGTTATCAGAGTGTGATCTGCCGGAAAGCATTCGCCCGATCTATCACCGTGTGTTGATGGAGGCCGGAAGACAGAAGGCCCTTAAGAAAGCCCTTCAGGTGAGAGGGGGCGGCATGAGCAAAAGCCTGCTCGGCAGAGTTACCCTGATGCTGGAAGAAAGCAGAAATCAGAATCCGGAAAGCTCATGCAATGCAAAGGCTGCTTTTGATAAGCGGATAGAGAGTATCAAAGATAAAGGAAAGAAAACAAGTGTAACGAATTTTGTAAACGATTATTATAATGGATTTACCCCTGATGGAATCAATGACAATGAGGATATCGCTTTCCTCAGAATATACTGCCTTGAGCAGGCACTTGTCACGCTGAAGTACAAGAAAAAGGGGTCTGATGACTGACAGGATCTGAAGGAGGAGAGATCGCATGAAGAAGAGATATCTGAGGATTGAATTTGAGCTCACTTCTCCGCTGGCAGTCGGAAGCGGGGAAAACCAGACGACAGATGAAGACCTCATCCGGGACAGTTCCGGAAGACCTTATATTCCGGGAAGCGCGCTGGCAGGAGTCTACAGGGATTTTTTTCCGGAGAAGGAGGCGGAGGATTTCTTTGGACCGAAGCTGAAGTTCCCGGATGAGACGGAACTGGATCAGAGTGAAATAAAGGATACGGAAGCTGACAGCCTGAAGGGCGGAGACCTTCGGGACAGCAAGGTGATCACTTATGATGCGGTGATTTCAGAGCATAGTGGAGAAAAGGGGCAGCCAAAGAGAGAACACTATGTCAGCAGACGGGATATGGTTGCACTGGATGAATTTAAGGTCTCCAGGCCAGGTGCCAAGTTTGACTTTGAGGTACTGGAGCCAGGATGCACTTTTGTGACCTATCTGGAGATGAATCTGGATCCGGAAGACACAATCGGAACCCGGAATTCTCAAGGCAGCAAAGGCCTTGTGGATCCCTTGAATGTGATTGCTCAGGCTTATCAGAAGGGGAGGATTGCCCTGGGGGCGAAAACCAGCCGGGGGTATGGTCGGATTCAGCTAAAGGAAGAAGGGATCAAGGAGGCTTCTTTTGATCTGGATGACAGGCCCATATCCGGGATTCCTGATCCTGAGAAGGGGGTTACAGGCCTTGAAAAGTGGCTGAATTTTGATCTGTATAATGCAAAAGATCCGAACTGGAAGAGCTTCGACGCAAGGCGGGAAGAGGCAGAGCTTCCAAAAAGAAAGCTGCTCCGGATTCTTCTTACGCTTGCACCTCAGGGAGGGATCT
>CADBUA010000592.1 GCA_902797665.1 uncultured Lachnospiraceae bacterium
AAGGTGAGCCCAGACACCTGCAATGCGGATTGCTCCGCACTCTTCCCTTGAACCGGACTGGGTAAAGTCATTATACTCGATTTGGGGATTCATCACAAGCAGAACGAGATGCCTTTAGACGGCTTTGTGGGATTCACCCTTGCTTTTGTTTAGATGTACTGCAATTGTCCAGCCCGCTTTGCCGCTTGTCGAAAAGCGAGGTCATACAGCTCATAAGTAAAGGCCGGGCCAGGACTCAGATCGCCCAGTGAAATCTGCAGATGTCCCTCTTTTCTGCATTCTTACACGCAGCGTTAGCTGCGCAAAGCTGACTGGACAGCTACATTTTCCGAATGATGAAAAGTGTGGAAGAACGGATCCGGGATTTGCGAAATGGGGCAATGAATCATGAATGAATGCGGTGAAAGCAGGAGATAGAAGATAATAAAGGCAAATCAGGAACAAATGCAAGCTATTTCAGAACTTGTTCAAGAACGAATTCTATGATATGACAGCATCATAAGACTTGAAAGCCATCATGTTAGTATTGCCTAGAACTAAGAATAAATCTTCGGAGAGGAAAACGGAGATAACTGTGGGATCTGAGGATGAAGCTTGGACCTGTGTGGGGATATTCCGGCAGTCTTGAAAAAGGGATGTCTAAACAACATGGAAGCGCAATTGGATGTTCAGATAGGTATGACAGAACGGTATTATATGTGGTAAGTTCATCCAGCTGTAAAATTCCTCTTGCTTTCACAGCATTTTTTTTGTATGATGAAGGTAAAAGTGACTGTTTGCGCTTTCAAAGCAGAAACCATTTTTCATGCTTCTTGTTTGAACAGAATTACGCATCTGAAAGGACTTTACAGGCCTTTCAATTGTGGTGAGGAAGGAAGAGAGGCGTTGGTTTGTTGTGCACGTATTCTTATCTTTTCATCATTCATAGAGATCCTAAAGAATACGTCACAGGAACATCGGGGGGATCAGGCTTTTGCCTGAACCATTTGTTTTTGTCAGATCCTGAGACAGCTCCGCCTGACTTCACTAATATGCTGAGCTTTGTGACACCCCCGCGTAAGAATCAGCGCCGCAATTGTCTCAAGCGGGCATATAGCGCTCCATGGCCTGGCAGATCCGAATGGTTCCCGGCATAGCGCACATCCTTCAATTGATACCTGTGGGCATAGCAGCTTCCATGGATCGATCTCCAGGGGACAGACCCTTCCTGCACCGGATTTTTACCGGATGTATAAGCATGCAGGAAGAAGCAGGCATCATGTGGCTTTTCGGAATTGACAAAAGCTCTCTCTTCCTGAGCAGGCACGCATCAAAGAAAAAGATCGGAGAAGCGAGTCTGCGGGGCTTTGATAGAGAACTGGAAAAGAACTGGATACAGAATCGGGAAAGACATCGGATCTGAAAGCTTTTCTTTCTTTTTCTTCCATATCCATTTCCCTCCCACATTGTTCCCTTCTTTGCCTGCCGAGCCACTATTATAGAAGGAATTCTTTGGGAAGAAAAACCCACACCTATTGACACACAACCAGATCCGGAGAGCGAAGCGTCTGAATGCTCCGTCTCCAGAAAAGACCTGAGCTGGAGGAACAAGCAGAAACACATGTCTGAAATACAGAAAACACAGGAGATTACGCCGGCAGAGCCGGATTACAGAATTCTTTTTATCAGCAACAGCAACGTGGGTCGGTCTCTGATGGCGGAATCCATGATGAAGGCTATGGTGAAAAGCCTGAATATCTCGGATTCTTTCGATATTCAGTCGGCTGCCACCGGCAGTGCCCATGCGACGGAGATGTCCGTTGATACGAGGCGTAAGCTGATCGAGATGCGTATCTCCTACCGCAAAAACACGCACAGTCTCGCCCCGGAAGACTATCAGGATTTCGATTATCTGATCGGGATGGATGATGCCAATATCGATTCCATCCATTACATCATCCCATCTGATCCGGATCACAAAATCAGAAAGCTTCTCAGCTTCTGTGAGGATGACAGCAGGGACAGGGATGTGGATGATCCCTGGTTCAGCCAGGATATCGATATAGCGGCAAAAGATATCCAGAAGGGGCTCTATGCCCTGATGAACCATCTGAGCAAGAAAGGGGAGCCTGAGAAAGCGGATCGCCAGAACGAAGGCAGGAAGGCAATCGATCAGAATGGACAGAAGCCAAAGCCAAAAGCGACAGGCGCATCGGCAGCCAGATCAAAGGGCCTCTCGAAGACTGCAACAGAAGCTTCAGTATCGTCTGCTCCAGCGCCTGTCCCGAATATTTTCGATGGAGATAGCGGGAAGCGTCTTCCGAAAAGCAGAACGCCGCTTCAGACGGATTCAACTTTTGAGATCCGCCTGAAGGAAAGCATGCGGGAACAGCAACTGACGCAGTCAGATTTATATAAGCTGTGCAAGCCTCTATTTACCAGCGAAAGCTCCTTCAGCGCGCCTTCTCTGAGCAACTATACGAGAGGGATCAGCATTCCTTCGGAAGACAAAATCCGTATTATGGCGAAAGCGCTGGGGGTGGATGACGAATGGCTGCGAACCGGGACAGGGGAGCCTGGCTTCAGGAATATTCATTCCTCAGAGGAGGAAGAGGAAAGAGACAGGGTCAGAAATACGATCCGGAAGGAGACCGAAGCAAAAGCGCAGGCTGAGAGGAGCTCCAATCATCCCGGGACGTCTCGATCCGGAAAGAAGCTATCTCAGATTTCATCTTCAAGGACAGCAGCATCTGCAGACTCTCTGCAGGATGAGGAGAAGGCGGGGGCGAAACAGAAGATGGCAGCCTCTGCGCCAGCCTCCCATAAAGCCGCAAAGACAACGATGGAAGCGGCGGGCAAGGGAGACGATGTCGAGAACATTTCCACGCGTCTAAGCGAGACCTTGAAGAAGAAGGGGTATACGCAGTCCCAGCTGTATCAGCGCTGTGTTCCCAAGTTTGAGGGTCTGGTCCGCTTCAGCGCGCCGGCGCTCAGTAACTACATGAGAGGTGTTACCAAACCCTCCTTTGATAAGATCAGGATCATTGCAGATGCGCTGGAGGTCAATCCCTGGTGGCTCTGGACCGGCAACGAGGAGCCACCGAAAAACGATGAATCTGTAAGCGGGAGTTACCGAAAATCTGTCCGAACCCTGGAGAAGGGGAACAAGAGGGCGGCAGCGGAAGGGAGAAGCAATACATCACTTGCATTGAGTGGGGAGGAAAAAGAGGACTTTGTGTCCGCGTCCGCGGCTGTGAAGCAGTCAGAGGAAATCTCCTCCCGCCTGCAGAAGCTGCTGGATGGGAGAGGACTCAGAGTTTCGGATCTTTTCCGGATGTGCAGGCCTTATTTCACTGCGGAGTCAAGGTTCAGCGTTCAGGCACTGAGCGGCTATGTCAAGGGCCAGTACATGCCTTCTGATGACAGGATCAGGATCCTCGCTTCCGCTCTCGGCGTGCGGTTTGATTGGCTGAAAACCGGAGAAGGGGAGCTGGCAGCTTCACCAGAGGAGGAGCAGGTCTATGCCGCAAGTAAGGATCGGATCGGAAGAGAGAGGGCGGCTTCTGAGAAGCATGTCCTGGAGCAGGACAGGACGGGAAAAGGCGCAGAAACCGGAAAAACCGTAGAGAAATCAGGGAAAGCAGAGAGCAGGAGAACAGGGCCAAAGGCAGGCAGTGACGCACTGCTTCTTCAGGCGGAGATCGACGCAGAGGGGAAGGCGAAAAACATTGCCGGACGTCTCCGGGCGCTTATGGAGAAGAAGGGGATCGACAAGGCAGAGCTTTATCGCCTGTGTCAGCCTTTCTTCGGGGATGTGAGATTCTCAGGCCGGACCCTGGATCTGTACATCAATGGGACACATAAGCCCACAGAAGAGAAGAGCGAGATTCTGGCAGACGCCCTTGGCGTCGAACGTGAGTGGCTGAAGAAAGGAATCGGGACGAAGGTGGATCTGGAGGCGCTGCGCGCAGAGATTCCCGAGCCTCCGAAGGCAGACAAAACGGAAGACAAGGTCTCAGGGACTGAGGTGTCTCAGAATGCTGAGCGTGATTTGAAAGAGCCTGAAGCAAAGTCTGAAGCTGATACTGTGGTTCAAAAGACATCCGCCTCTTCGAAG
This sequence comes from uncultured Lachnospiraceae bacterium, assembly GCA_902797665.1. Taxonomy (GTDB): domain Bacteria; phylum Bacillota; class Clostridia; order Lachnospirales; family Lachnospiraceae; genus Porcincola. The sequence goes on from CADBUA010000592.1 coordinate 4,097, forward strand.
GAGGTCAGCAGGCGCATCCGTGAAGCTATGGATCAGCAGGGACTTGACCGGATGGGGCTTTATAACCTCTGCGAGATCCTCTTTGACAAGACAAGATTCTCTTTCCGGGCACTGAATTACTATGTGACCGGGGAACATCTGCCCACTGACGACAAGCTGGAGATCATCGCCGTGGCGTTGGGTGTGGAGGAGGAATGGCTGAAGACCGGATCTGAAAGCCCGAAATTCGTCAAATCGATCGCGGCGCAGGAGACGAAGAAGGAAGCCGTATCTTCCGACAGGAAGCCTGATGCGAAGGCGGAAAGCCCGAAGTCTGTGGAAAAGAAGCCGGAGATGGAAAGCC
>CADBUA010000593.1 GCA_902797665.1 uncultured Lachnospiraceae bacterium
CAAAGGAGAGAGCGGTAAAGACCGCCGCATAGAGGAAGAGAATGTCATAGCTCACATGCTTCATCAGAAATCCTGCCAGGATGGGCGTGATGGTCTGAGCAGACATTGAAAATGTGTAGTAGTAGCCGGTGAATTTCCCTGTATCCTTCTCCCTGCAGATCTCAACGATCATCGGCAGAGAGTTCACGTTGATCAATGCCCAGGCGATTCCCACCAGAGCAAAAAGCCCATAGAGGACAGGGGAGAATCCCCAGCCGGTCAGGGTCCAGAGAAAGCAGGCGAAGAAATCAGCCGTCAGGATCAGGATCCCGATACAGATGGTCTTCTTTCTTCCGATCTTCGAGGCGATCTGTCCCACAGGGATGTAAGAGACAATGGCGCCGAGCGTCGCGATGGTCAGACAGAGGGAAGCGGAGCCGAGAGACATGTGCCAGACATGGTCCGCATAGGTCGTAAACCAGGTCTCCATCGCATTGTAGCCAATGAACCAGAAAGCGATCGAAGCCAGAAGAAAGCCCATACTCCGTCTGACATCCCGGGGCAGGCGCTCCTGCCCGGACTCATCCAGCACCGTGAGATTCTGCTCCGGATGTTCCGTCTCATAGGCTTTGATCTCCCTCCTCAGTTTGTTCTCATCAATCGCAAAGACCACGATGAGCATGGAGATCAGCATGATCCCGCCGACAATGAGAAACAGCGGTACGTAGGTCACGTGTGGAAGGCCAGCGGTACGCTTCGCGCTATACAGGAAGGTGGTGATGATCAGATACAGAATCCCGCCGACAGCCCCCATCAGGTTGATGATCGCATTGCCCTTGGATCTCAGAGGCTTGGACGTGATATCCGGCATCAGGGCAACCGCCGGAGACCGATAGGTTCCCATGACAATCAAAAGGGCCAGGAGAATCCCGACAAAAAGCCCGATCTTCCAGGCCTGCCCCTGACTGTAGTAGCTGTCAGAAAGGAGCGGGAGGGCCTGCATCAGAAGGACTGCACTGATGGTCCCAAAGAGGATGTAAGGGCGGCGCCGGCCCATGGGACTTTTGCAGCGATCTGAGAGAGCCCCAAAGAGGGGAAGCATGAACAGGCCAAGCACGTTGTCGGCTGCCATGATCACTCCTGAGATCGTCTCATTCATATGGAACGTATTGGTCAGAATCAGTGGAATCACGTTGTTGTACATCTGCCAGAACGTGCAGATGGAGAAAAACGCGAACCCGCATAAAATCGTTCTTTTTATGTTCAGCTTCAGGTCCAGATCCTTCATTCTGTTTTCCTTCTTCTCTGTCTCTTTGTCCCTCTGTATCTTTATAGCTCTGTGCCTTTAGGCTTCTATGCTTTAGGCTTCTGTGCCTTTATGTTTCTGCGCCTCTGTATCTTTTCACCACCTGCTGGTCGAGATCGCTTTTCAGACTCGCTGACATCCAGTTCCGGCTTTCGTCTGCGCTCAGTCCTCCACGGCCAGACAGGCTCATCCCGGCGGCGGAGCCGGCAGGAATCGTTCAAAGATGGAGAGTCCGCCTTCCCGGTCAATCTGGTCCATCTCTTCCTGAGAGTGAATCGTCCAGCTCACCTGCTTTACGCCGCGCATGCGGCTGATACGAAGGAGAGGGTTCTTCCGGTCCTGAAACCTGCAGGCGACAAAATCCGGCCAGGTCCCAGCATCGGTAACCGCGCCCCACATGAGCCAGCATTTGATTTTCCCGTACTGCTCAACGTAGGTTTTGTTCTTTGTGTAATCCTCCGTCAGCTGCCCCCGAATCACCTCCGGCCGGAACTTCCTGAACCACAGAACCGCCCGTGGGTCAAAGCTCTCCACACAGTAGTTGAGATCCACATAGCGGTCAACTGCCGCCATCACGCCCCGGCAAAGGCGGTCAATGTCTTTCTCATTCAGAACCTTCAGTTCAATGATCAGCGGCAGACAGAGGGAGCCCTCTCTCCCCTCCCGGGCGTCCGCCCGGGAGGTTCTCGCCTTCTCAGAGGTAAAGAGCTGAAGGACTTCCTCAAGCTCCGGAATTCGGATATCCGTTCCCAGAAGGCGCATGGACCGGAGCTCCTCCGAGGTCATATTTTCGACGATCAGACTCTGCCCGGTCATCCGGAGAAGATCTGAGTCATGCACGACAAAGAGACCCCCATCCATTGCCACATGAACGTCCAGTTCCGCCCCGAAGCCGCAGGAGACCGCCCGCTCAAAGGCAGGCATGGAGTTCTCCGGAATCACTGCTTCCCCGCGGGAGCGAATTCTCTCCACGTCCATCTTCCAGCGCGGGGCTTTGCCCCGCACCGGCTTCTTTGACGCGCTGAGGGGTTCGTCAAAGTAGCCCCTGTGCGCATAGCGGAACCCCTCCAGGTTTTCCCAGCTATTGTTCTTCGTGTTCTTCGCTGTCTTTCCCATTTTCAAGCCTTCCCCCGCGCCAGATCCAAAGCTCTGGCGGCCTCTTGCAAGACGCCTGAGACGAATGCGGGAGGAACAATCCTCCTCATGGCTTTTTCACGGAAAGTGTAGAATCCCCCCCTGCCTCCTGTCAACCAGGGACAGGCTTCGCCTGCCAGGGCAGGCTCTGTACGCTTGCGGCTTTAAGGTCACTCGTGAAGGGGCTCAGCTCTCTCAGATTTCAGCGCTCAGATTTCAGTTTTCTGGCTCAGGACGGTTCATCCCTCTTCAGATCCAGGTATTCACACATCTCCTTTGTGAGCTTCAGGTTCGAAGCCTGGATATTCTCCTCCATGCGTCCGATCTTTGTGCTGCCGACCACTGCGAAGGTATTCACGTCCTGATTGAAGATCCAGGCCATCGCGATCTCGGGCACAGAAAGGCCAAACTGTTCTGCCAGGACTTCACAGCGGCGGAGGCGCTCGAAGTTTTCGGGGCAGGCATACCCCTTCCTCGCCGCGTCATCAAGAACCTTTGCGACCTCCCCTCTGTTGTTTTGATCACGACTCTTCAGCTTTCCGGAGAAAAGCCCTCTTCCCAGGGAGGAGTATGCGATCACCGGCATCTGGTTTTTCACGTACCACTCCCGTTCCTTCTCATGGGAAGGCCCTGAGATGGTCACACAGTCCCCTCCCCAGGGATCCCGGACCTGATCCGCCAGGCCAAAGTTCGGGCTGGAGACAGAGAAGGGGATGAGGCCATGCGCATAGGCATACTCATTCGCCTCCTCAATCCTTCTGACGGTCCAGTTAGAAGCTCCGAAGGCTCCGATCTTCCCTTCCGCATGCAGCTCGTTGAAGGTCTCCACAAGTTCAGCTACCTCTTTGTCCGGATCATCCCGATGAAGCAGGTAGATATCGATATAGTCGGTCCCGAGAGCCTTGCTTGTCTTTGCGAAATCCTCGCGGATCGCCTTTCCGGAAACCCGTTTCTTCCCAAACACTGTCGGGTGGCAGCACTTCGAGAGCAGAACAATCTCGTCCCTTCTTCCGCGCTCCAGGAGCCATCTGCCGACAGCGTCCTCCGCCTTCCCATAGTTCCGCGCCATATCCAGTGTGTTGATTCCCGCTGCCAGGACCGCATCGAGGAGTGCTCCTCCATCAGCTCCCTCAAGGAATGGCGAAGATGCGGTTCCATAGAAAATCCGAGAAAGCTTTTTCCCCACATAGGGGATTTCTGCGTAGCTAAGGTCTTTCATCTGTGCGCCCTGCAACTGTGTGTCCTTCATGTGCAATTCTCCTCCATGATTTATGCCTTCAATCAGGCAGTTTCCATGCAG
>CADBUA010000594.1 GCA_902797665.1 uncultured Lachnospiraceae bacterium
CCAGGAGCGTGAGGATCTGTATTCATTTATGGGAGCGGGCATACCGCCTCAGGACCTGGCAGATTCCAGTGTTTCCCGCTATAAAAAAGGGGCCTGTCCAGTCAGCTTAGCGCAGTTTCTGCAAAAAGAGAAAAGTTCTCAAATATTATAGTATATTATATATAATGAGATATATATAATGTATTGTATATAATGTATAATGTATGATACGTAACGTCACATGTCCCATCGACAGGCAGCTGCATGTGCCTTCTGGTCTCGGCTGTCGAGGTCAAAAACCCGATCGGCATCCTCCTCATATAAGAACGCCATCCAGTCCCCAGATCAAGACGAATAGCCGGGCAATTCAGACCTTCCTGTACTCTTCCTTCCTTATTCTGTTTTCTCTTCTCTATCGCCTGTCTTCTATCTTCTCTGTCTTTTCTTACATGCAGACCAATGCTATAATATAGACGCCTGAGGCAGGCTTTGCCTGCCCTGCCTTCCGTGGCTCTCCGGATCCTGCCCTCTTTTTCTGGCGCAGGCTCCTGCTCCGCTGAGCGCCGGATCGCTTTTATCATATGCTCTCTCATATGATCGGTCATACAATCATGCATATGATCATATGATTGCCATATGATTCCTGTTACCTTATTCACTTATTCATCATTTACTTATGGAGGGGGTTTTTATGTCAGCAAGTCCGATTGTGGGAATCATTGTTGTTCTCTACCTGGTCTTCATGCTCTGTGTTGGTTTTTATTCGTCCAAGCGAATCTCCAGCAACGCAGACTTCATGGTGGCCGGCCGCAGGCTCGGTCCGCTCATGATGGCTGGGACCCTGGCCGCAACTGAGATTGGAGGCGGAAGTTCTCTCGGTGTTGTCCAGAATGGTATGTCCGGCTATGGCCTGAGCGCCGCATGGTACATCATCACCATGGGCATCGCCTTCATCATCATGTCCTTCATCGCTTCCAAGGTCCGGAATACCGAGGTCAAGACCGTTCCGGAATACTTCCGCAGACGCTACGGCAAGTCCACCGGCCTCATCACCAGCGTCATTACGCTGCTTCCTCTGATCGGTCTCACCGCCGGACAGTTTATCGCGTCCGCGGTCATCACGTCCACGATTCTGGGAATCGGCTACAAGCCAGCCGTCGTCATCACTGCTGTGGTGGTCACGGTCTACTCCATCCTGGGTGGCATGTGGTCCGTCACCCTGACTGATGACATCCAGGTCTTCCTGATCGTCATCGGCATGATCGTCGCGATCCCCTTCGCGTTCAAGTATGCGGGTGGCTGGAGCACGATCGTCGCAAACATCCCGGAGGGCACGCTGAAGCTTCTGGATGGACCCGACAAGAGCTACAGCCTGGTCTCCATCATCTCGCTGGTGATCATGTACGTCGCGACCTTCACAGTGGGACAGGAGGCCGTCTCCCGCTTCTACTCAGCCAAGGATGGAAAGGCTGCCAAGCAGGGCGCCATCCTCGCCGCCATCATCAACTTCATCTATGCCTTCATCCCGACCATTCTCGGCATCACCATGCTGGCCCTCATCAACATGGGCAAGTTCAGCTCCGCGGATTTCGAGGCTGTCGGTACCCGCTACGCGCTTCCGATTCTCGCAGTGGAGACCATGCCGGCTGTGATCGTCGGTTTCCTCTTTGCGGGCATCATCTCGGCGACCATGTCCAGTTCCGACTCTGACCTGCTCGGAGCGGGCTCCGTCTTCGCCAACGATATCTACCGCCAGTTCATCCGCAAGGACGCCAGTTCCAAGGAAATCATGCGCGTGACCCAGATCACGATGGGCGTTGTGGGAGTCCTCTCCATGTTCATCGCGCTGTTCAACATCAGCTCACTGACCACGATCCTGATGTTCTGCTTCACGCTCCGGGCAGCCGGCATCCTCTTCCCCTACCTCTTCGGGATGTACTGGAAGATGGCATCCCCGGTCGGCACCATCGCCTCTCTGATCGGCGGATCCGTAGTCGTCATCTACCTGGAGCAGTTCTCTTCCACCGGAAACTTCCTCGGCTGGAACTGGGGCGGGCAGAAAATCATTCCGGGACTTCTCGTCTCGCTGATCCTCTTTCTGCTCTTCTCCAAGCTCTTCCCGCCCAAGAATCCGTCCACGGAGCTGGCTCCGGAAGAGGATATCTGATCCCGGAAGATCTGCCTGAAGAGGCCTGCCCGAACCCTGCGCCCGGCCTCGCAGCCGGAAGGGAGTTTGCGGCTTTACAGCTGCCAGAATCTAAAAAAATTGTGGGAGGAACGGTTTCCCGTTCCTCCCCTTTTTGTCTCAGGAAGCTTCCCGGCAGAGAGGCTGAAACCCCTTCTGTTTTCTGATTTCTGAATTTCTACCCTGTCCCTGAAGCTGTTTTTCGCATCCATCTGAAGGGCATATCTTCCAAGGCATGTAAAGGCCTTTTCGCTCCCCTGCTCCGAATCACAATTCCATGAATGGCATCGGCTTCGAGAAATAGAATCCCTGCAGATAGTCACAGGACTCCTCTGCCAGGAAACTGCGCTGTTTTTCAGTCTCCACACCCTCCGCCACAGTCGTCATCCCCAGTTTCTTGGCCATCTGGATCACTGAGGAGACGATCTTTTCATTCTTGGAGTTCTGCCCCAGGCGCCGGATGAACTTAATGTCCATTTTCAGGACATCGAACTCATAGTCCCCCAGGGTATTCAGAGAGGAGAAAGCAGAGCCGAAGTCGTCCATCCAGACCTCATATCCCTCTTGACGGAGATTCCGGATCTGATCCTTGAGGTACTCGGAATCCTTCGCCAGAACCCGTTCGGTGATTTCCACGCAGAGCATCTTTGCCGGGATGCCGTAGCGGGCAAGGATTTCAGAAATCCGGGATTCCAGCGCGTCGGACTCAAAGTCCAGCGCGCTGAAGTTGATGGAGACAGGGTGAAGGTCTTCCAGTGGCGTGCCGGCTTCCATCTTCGCCCTCATGTCTTTGCACATCTGCTCCACCATGAAGAAATCCAGGCGCGTGATCAGATGGTGCTCCTCCAGAACCGGGATGAAGAGGCTGGGGGAGATGAAATTCCCCGTCGACTCATCCAGCCAGCGGCAGAGGCCTTCATAGTGGACCGTGCTCCCGTCGCTGGATCTGACCACCGGCTGATAGTAGATCCGAAAACTTCCGCTCTTCAGCGCGTGATCAAATTCCGCGAGGATCTTCTTTTCGTAGGAATATTTTTCCCGGATCTTTTCATCGTAAAGCCAGTAGCTATGATCCGAGCGCTTCTCCAATTCCCGGCAGGCCAGCCTCGCGCAGTCGCAGGCAGCCATAAAGTCGGCGTTTTTCGGGTCTGTGATCTTAAAGATCCCAGCCCGGAGAGGAAAGTCGTGGGAGATTTCCATGAACTCCTCACAGCAGCGTTTGATTCTACTGACCATCCCATCCAGACTTGTCAGGACAACAAAGTGATCATCCGAAATCCGCGCGGTCAGAAAGCCCGAAAAGGCGTCTGCTATGATCCGGGAAGCCTTCTCGATCAGATCTGTCCCTTTGCGGTAGCCGTACTTCTCGTTAAAGCCCTTCATGTTGACGATGTCAAAGTAAAGAACCGCTCCCGCTTCCTCCATCCTGGCAAGGTAGTTTCCCACCTGATCATTGATGTAGTTCAGATTGGGAAGCCCCGTCAGGGCATCGTAGAGATTGGACTTCCGGACGGCGTCCTCGCTGATCGAGGCGCAGCTCAGATAGTAGCGCTTCTCCTCGCGGGAAGCTGCCCAGACATGGATGATCTTCATGCCCTCCCCGGATTTGCGGTTCACGTACTCCGTATCCGGTTTTGCACTCTGCTGATCCAGAAACTCCAGGAAGCTGTCGAAGTTCTCGAAGAGGAGTCCGAGTCGGAGGAGAATCTCCTGAAAGTTTCCAGTGAACTGATAGGAATGTACCTCCGGATCCATCAAAAAGGCATAGTCTTCCAGGACATCGATGTAGGCGATAAAGTCGAAAGACCCACCGATCACTGTCTGGAGAAGGGCCCCCATGATGTTCTTCTCCGTCACCTCCTCATTCTGGATCTTGAGATAGAGATCCCCATTGACCGGGGACTTCATCATGCTGACATCACTCCTGATGCGGACTTTTTTCCCGGAGAGGCGTTTGTAGAACATCTCGAAAGATCTCTGATAGGAGTTTGTCTGGTAAGTCTTCCTGTAGTAGTCAGACGTGCAGCTGTCGAGCATTGCGATCCCCGCCGCATCCGCGGCGTAGGTCCTCAGAGCGTTGCAATACCCGTCGTAGGAGAGCTCTGCCACATTTATTCCCGGAAGGTCCGGAACATTTCCGTATTTCTCCAAGATGCCCTTTGTCAGGTTGAAGATCAGATAGCCCTGATAACCCGGATCGGAGATTTCCCGATCATTGGCCATCCCGGTCTGAAGAAACTGGGCAAAAGCCGAAAACGCCCCCTCTGACTCGACCTTCTCCCGGTCTTTCGTCTCTCCCGCTTCAAAGAAATAGAGAAGATAGGAGGGATCCTCCTTCCAGATCGTGGAGTTCATGGTCACATAAAACTTCGAAGCCCCGGGAACGATCATCTCCTGCACGCCGCTGTCGGCCCAGATATTCTTCAGGATCTGGTCTCCCGGCTCCAGGTCGAAAAAGAACTCTTCAAAGGAGCTCCCGATGTCGAACTTTTTCTTCGGAGGCAGCATTCGGCACAAGGCTTCATTGTAATAGTAAAGTATGTGACTTTTCCGGGAAATGACAGCCATGGCGCCGGTCTGAGTCTGAAAAAACTCTCTCGCAGCCTTCCATTCGGTGCTCTGCGGCAGCCTGAACTGTTCCAGCTGGGTTGTCAGATCCGTGTAATAGACGACCGCAAGCCTCACGCCGCCCAGGTAGATATGATAGCCCTGGGAGTAGAGCATGGACCAGGTATCCTTTCCGTAGAGCTTTTCCCGATAGAGAGCCCGGAAAGGAACCCCCTGGCTGGTAAATCTCTTCGCCTCATCCAGGATCCGTAAGGTATCACTGGGCTCACTGTTGCGGAACATCTCATGATCGAGGAGCCACATCAGCCCCTCCCGGGTCTGTCCCGGCCCCTCCATCTGAACCAGACCGTCGCTCACGAGAAGAGTCGTCAGATTGTCATCGATCATCTGATAGACTGCGATCGGAAGAGGCAGAGATTCCAGAAATCTGCGCGCCCCATCTGGTATCATATACTTTTCCACAGAAATCTCCTCCGTCATTTTTGATATCTTCAAATATCTATATCGTGGGCTTCTTTACGCAGCTCATGCTATGTTGATCATCTTATGCTGTGACATATTCAATTGCATATGCAATCGCATATACTGACAGCTTTCATTGTATTCAGGGGGAACCATCTGGATTTGCCAGCTGCTTTACCGCTATATGCCCGCTCGCGGATGTATCTGCTCCAGATCTGAATGATATTGCTGTTATCCTGCTTTGTGACTGTCTTCGTCAGGGTCACAGGCTTCTCATGTCTGTCGCAGATCTCAGTTTTACATCAGCTTTTCCCTGTCAGATGAATCCGGTGTTCTGTCCGCTGAAGACAACTGTCTGAGGCAATCCGGAAGATTCGTCTTCGCTCTGCATGTGTATTTTTCAAATATAGCACCGTCTATTTTCAACTACAAGCAGATAGCCCCTTATAAATCGAAAATCATAGCATCAAACGTCAACATGTAAACCATCTATACACGTTTCTTTCATTCAATGAACCTGTTTGTGCTATGTTTTTCTGTCCGGCTTTTTTCTCTAAGATTCCGGGGGATCACCAGCGCTCAGATTTCCCAAAGAGGTCCAGGGCAAAGAGTTCAAATTCAGGAGCTCGTACGTCTTCCGCTGTCATGTTGGGGCTGACTGAATCACCTGAGATCCCATACATGATAAAACAAGCTGAAACTGATTATAGCATGCCCCTCCGGGATTGAGAACGCGGCCGGAAGGCTCCAGAGGTCCAGGACCCCCTATGACCTTTGATCGGGCTTTCGCTTCTCTTCTGACATCTTTCCCATTCCCTTCCAGGCCTCTGTTCTTTCCAGATATCTCAATAATCCCTCTATAGCCGTTTAGAATCCTCTGGATTCTCACGCCCGCCGCAAGAGACAAAAAGCATAAGCAGTCCGATTCGTGAGGATGATGCTGTATCCTGTCAGATCGCCGGAATGGCTTTCTATGCCAGATTCCACCCTTGAAAGATAAAAGGAAACAAAAGAGACAAAATAAGTGCTCCTGTGTGCTAGCTTGTTTCTGAGCCTGAGCGATCAGAGACTGCCCTGACTGAAGCTGCCCCTCAGTTCCCACTTCCGCGCTCCACTCAGCAGCTGACAAAACCCGGCACGCGCCCGCACAGCCTCGTTCTTTGTGCCTTTGTCCATTCCCTTTTGCTTTATTTGGTTATTGTATTTATATTATAATTATATTATAATGTATATTGTAAGATCATATGCTATAGGATCACATAGTTCATCATGTTATAGTATATAATTGTATCGCAAAAAACAAACGCATTGTACTGTAATATATTATCATATAATAATATAATGTAGTATGATATGATATAGTGTTTTGTTATGTTGTGTAATGTAATATGGTACGATATGATGTGATGTGGTGTAATGTAATGTGGTACGATATGATATGATGTGGTGTAATGTAATGTGGTACGATATGATGTAATTTGATGTAATATATTATGCTATAACATGATTCATTATAAAATATTGTTATTTTTTA
>CADBUA010000595.1 GCA_902797665.1 uncultured Lachnospiraceae bacterium
CGCCTGCGACAGGGCAGGACGATCCGCATAGAGCCAATCTATGCCCGCACGTAGCGCATCTGCTCCGCAGCTGCTGTGAGCGGGCATACCGCAGAATAAATCCCGGCAGGCTCTTATCTTCCGGGTATAGGAGGATTTCACCATGAATTTCTGGACCAATTTTGTCAAAAAACACCCAGGCGCGGCCAAGTGGATCCGCGAGGGCGGCCTTTTCGTCATTGTCTCCAACCTGATCACTGTCCTGAAGTATCTCCTGCTACAGTTCCTTCCCAATGCTTTCACCTTCCTCGGAGACAGATCCTTTGGCTGGCCTGGCATCAACATGACGCTGTTCGGAGAAAGCTTCCAGTGGAACATCCTCGGCTACGACCAGGCCCACGGCGGCCTCGCCTACTTTGCCGCCTACATGGTCGCGATGGTCATCGGTGAGTGCATCAACTTCCCCATCCAGCGGAGCTTTGTCTTCCGCTCCAAAGGGAAGGTTGGCCCGCAGATCGCCTGGTATGCCTTCGCCTTCGTCATCATCACCTGTATTGTCAACTCCATCAACTGTATCTGGATCGCTGTGGCTGGGAAGTTTGTCCCGGATTACATTTACAACATCGGAACCACGGTGCTGAACGGCGGTGTCTCCATGATCATCTTCTTCTTCGTGAACAAGAAGATCTTCCCGGAGGGTGAGGCACCGAAAAAGCAGGCATCCTGAGCCGCAAAGAGTCAGGCACTTACCCTCTGCGTCGCAGGCGCCTTCAGGCTCAAGGCCTGGCTGAAGCTCCCACGCCGCACGAAATATGTGCCCTTCCTCTTCTTTCTTCGCTATTCTCACGCTCGGCGCCGGCCCGGCAAAGCGGACCTGGCAGTTCAGCTCCATAGAAGATAAAAAACAAAACCGCCGCTCATCGTCTGAGCGGCGGTTTTCTGTCCAAACAGGATAATCAGAGGGACATGGTTTGTCTGAAAGCCCCACTTAGGGAGGGCTTTCAGCAGGAAAGATCAGCCTGCGGATCATTTCTCAACATACCAGAAAGCTTCGAGCTTTTTGTGGGCGTGTACAAAAGCATCCACCACAGCCGGATCGAAATGGATTCCGTTTTCCTCCTCCGTCATAATCCGGAAGACAACTTCCTCCGGGATGGGCTTCTTATAGGGGCGCTCCGCCCGAAGCGCGTCATAGACATCCGCCACTGCCATGATCCTGGCGCAGAGCGGAATCTCATTCCCCTTGAGACCCTCCGGGTAGCCTTTGCCATTCCACCACTCATGATGATATTCTGTCAGCTGCTCCGCCATCTTGAGGTATTCAATGGATCCCAGGTGCCGGAGCGCTTTCCGGATAATCTCCCGACCAAGGGTGGTGTGGGCCTTCATCATCTCGTACTCTTCCGGCAGGAGTCTCCCGGGCTTATTCAGGATCGCGTCAGGCACACAGATCTTTCCGACATCGTGGAGCGGAGCCGTGACGCGGAGCATCTCTATGAACTGGTCCGTGATCTCGTTCGTATACTTTCCATCCGTCCGAAGCTGCTCCGCGATGATCACCGCAAAGTTGCTGGTACGGAACACATGCTCCCCGGTCGTCAGATCCCGGCTCTCGATGATGTCCGCGATGGTCCCAATGATATTTGTCTGCAGGTTGTTGATCTCATCCATACGGAGATTCAGCTCCGAGATGTAGGTCACGATATCCGATGCCGTGATGGACATGGCATTCCCGAGATCCTTCAGCTCATCATCAGTTGGGATCTCCAGGTCGGTCACCGCATCCACCTGGATATACTTTCCTCCCTCTCCCTGCAGGAACTGTTCCATCGCATCGGTCATGTGCAGGATCGGATCAACCAGCGTGAGGTCAATGTAGGCAATCGCGAAGGCGACGATGCAGATCTCAGCCCCAAGGGCCACGGAGAACAGACCACCGCCAAAGGTCAGGATATTCTGGATGGCAGAGATCCGGGAAACTTCCATCCCCGCCTGCATCTGCATGTGGTAGTAGCTCTGGCAGGCAAGGAGAAAAACCACTGTACCCGTCAAAAAACCGGAGAACGTAATCAGTCTGACCAGCCGCTTTCTGAGCGGTGACTCCTTCACATTGCTCTGAACCGCATGAATGGACGGAAACATGACGGTAAACAGACGAATCAGCAGAAAGGACAGCAGCAAGGTCAACGCTTTGTCCGCGATCTCAATGATACAACAGGCCAGGATCCGGCGGACCGGAAACGGCAGAAACAGCACCTTCCCGATCTGCTCCGCGTATTCTGCTGTGGTCCCCTGGGAGAGGTCAAACCCATTCAGTACCCAGGAAAAACATTCCCCGATCACACCGGTAAAGAGGACCACAGGAGGAATGATCCTGAACATGTCAAAAAGCCTGGTAAACCTGCCGGCTTTCTCTGCCCTGCCGGCAATCGCTGCCATCAGCACCCCGAACAGTCCCCAGTAAAGCCATTCCGGTGTCTGAAATGAATAGAACAGGTTTCCCAGATAGGCAGCCGCCATTCCAGGCACCGTGCCGATTGTGGCAACCGCAAAGAACGTCCCGATATTGTCAAGAAAGAGCGGAATCTTTAATAGCCCTGGAAGTTGTGCCCCTGCCAGGTTTAAGGCGATGCTGACCGCGAACAGAATAAAACCTGTCCTGAGCCTTTTGTATTTAAGTGACGATAACCATTTCATCAATACACCCCAAATCATTCCGGAACAAGCCCCCAAAGAGGGCTTCGAAATAGTGATCTCCCCGGATCATTCTATCTTTCCTTCCATGGGCTTTGCCCAGCTGGAAGAAGCTTACGGATCAAGACAGAGTATAGACCAATCTTCCCGTGGTCTCAAGCAGGCATCTCCCAGACGGTCACTTTTTTCTACATTTTGTCAGCAGAGACTTGATATTTCAGACTATCCAGGGAGACTCTTCGGCAGGAGGATCTGCCAGACCGATACCTGAAAGCTTCGTAGCTGCAGGCGTCTGGGAGCCAGAAGAGGCTCCCTCATCTGCAGCGATCTGTGACCTCAAAATGAAGCCTCTCCCGAGATAGGGCCTCTCGCAGGGCAAAGCCGGTCCCGGACAGATGCTTCTGGCCTGTAAGCAGGAAGAGGGGGAGGATCCTGGATCTCGGATTCTCCCCCTCTCCACACGGATGGAAATCACGGACTTTTCAGTCCTCTGTTTCTGTTTCTTTTTCTATTTCTGGACCAGGCTCCGTCTCGGTCTCGGTCTCATCTTCCGC
>CADBUA010000596.1 GCA_902797665.1 uncultured Lachnospiraceae bacterium
CGGTCATGGTCTTTATTCACGGGGGATCCTACGGCTGGGGCGGCACGGCGGACCCCCTGTATGAGGGGACAAGGCTGGTGAAAAATCACCCGGACATCCTCTATGTAAGCATTGCCTACCGCATCGGCATGATGGGATTCATCGATCTGTCCAGCCTGAAAGGCGGGGAAGACTATCCAGACAGCTGCAATCTTGGCCTTTTGGACCAGATGGAGGGCCTCCGCTGGGTCCAGAAGAATATCGCTTTCTTTGGGGGAGATCCTGGGAACGTTACCATCTTCGGGGAGTCTGCGGGAGGGGGAAGTGTCTCTCTGCTGCCTTTGATGAAGGGAAGTCAGGGTCTCTTCAGGAGGGTGATCGCCCAGAGCGGGTCCATCGCCCTGACTTTCAGCAGAGCGGAGTGTCAGCTTCTCACGGAAAAACTGAAAAAGATGACCGGAGCTGAGCACATAGCGGATCTGATCGCGATCCCGGAGAGAGAGATCCGGAAACTCAACAAAGGACTGAATGACTACACGAACTTTCCCATGAGAGACGGCCGGATTCTGCCGGAGGATCTCTACGCCGCCTATGAGAATCCCGCCCTGGCTGACCTTGATTTCATGATCGGGACCAATCAGGACGAGACCCGCTACTGGATCAATGACCTGGGCTACTGGAACTATCGGCTGATGTTCCCCTTCCTCTATCGAAATCAGATTGCCCGCCTGACTGAGGAGGATCGGAAAAAGTGTGACGCCTTCATGAAGCTTCTGGATATGAAGCCGATCTGGAAGTACACGGAATTCATCAATGAGCAGATGTTCCGGATCCCGGCGGTGAAGCAGGCGGTAAGCCTCTCGTCCCATGGGGGGAAGGTCTACATGTATTACTTCACCCACCCATCCAGCCTGAAGCACATGGGAGCCTGCCATGCTTCGGAGCTTGCCTACATCTTTGGGAACCTGGATGTGACCATCTACAACGGCAGAGACATGGACCCGGCTGTCTCCGAAGAAATGATGGAGATGTGGACCAACTTTGCCAGATCCGGCAATCCGAACAGCACAAAGACAAGATGGCCCCGCTACAATGCGGAGACAAAACCCACCATGTTTCTCGGGAAAAAGTGCCATGTCGTCGAGAATCCCTTATCCGAGCAGTATGCGCTGATGGAGTCTCTGACCAAGTACCATTTCAACGGGTACTACATGGACGTGTATGACGAGATCCGGAACTGGATTCGGATCGGTGTGCCTGCCGCTGCAGCTGCTGCCCTTCTGTTGCTTCTTGGAATCAGGATTTCCCGGCGCTGACAGGATGGGCAGTATGAGAGCAGATCATGAAACGGGCTGAGAATCACAAAGACCTATAGGCGATATGACAATGGGATATGATTTTATTGGACATATATGAATAATAAATGAGATAGTTAGACAGGCAGATAGGCAGGTAGATATATAGATAAATAAATAAGTATATATAGATAAAATTCTCAAAAACCATACATCAAAAAGCAATAAATTTATACTATTAAATTGGCATTCAACATAATAGTATATTGAACCATCGCTTCGATCTGGAACGATCATACAGAACGATCTTAGAGCGACATCAAGGCTGGATTTACCGCCCCAGATACAGGAGGAATTCATGGAGACGATTATTCAGGTCCTGCAGGACTATACCCAGAGAGAGCCGAACGCTGCCATACTGTTTGACGACGCCCACAGCAAGGGACTGACCTACGCCCAACTGGATGAAATGTCCGGCAAGATTTACCGCTGGCTGAAAGAGAAGGGGGTCGGCAATGAGGACTTTGTCCTCATCAATCTGCCCCGGGGCGTGCTGCCTGTGGCAGCCATGATTGGGGTCTGGAAGGCTGGAGCAGCCTGGGCGCTGGTGGAGGACACCTATGCCCCGGAGCGTATTGACTTCATCCGCAGGGACTGTGGATGCAAGGCAGAGCTGAACCAGGAGAACTGGGAGGAAGTGATGCATGGCAAAAGCCTTGAGGGCTATGAAACGGTGGGCCCCCATGATGCCGCTTACGCCATCTATACCTCCGGCACTACGGGCAACCCCAAGGGCGTTCTGCATGAATTCGGAAACCTGAACCAGGCTGTCGAATCGATCAGTATGGACGGTGCGTGCAGCTTCAACTCCCATGATAACGTGGCCACCTTGTCCCCGATGAACTTTGTCGCGTCCGTCATCGTGATTCTGACCGCTCTCAGTGTGTTCAAGAGCAAGAACTATATCGTCTCCTACGCCACCCTCAAAAATCCCACAGCCCTCAGGAAGTTTTTCCTGGTGAAGCGCATCACCATCACCTTCCTGACCCCCTCCTATGTACGCAGGCTGGGCTCCCAGACCGGTCCCTTCCTGCGTACCCTGTTTGTGGGCAGTGAGCCCGCCAACAACCTGTACAACAAGAACCTGGACCTGATCAACGTCTACGCCGCCAGCGAGAGCGGCTTCGCCATCGGTGTTTTCAGGATCGACAAGGCTTATGATACCTGTCCCGTCGGCAAGTCGGCACTTCCGCTCAGGATCCTTATTCTGGATGAAGAGGGAAGAGAGGTGCCGGATGGAGAGATCGGTGAACTCTGTGTTGAGAATCCCTACGTGCGCGGCTACATCAATCTGCCGGATGAGACGGTCAAGGCCTTCCGGGACGGCCTCTATCACACCGGAGATCTGGCCCGGAAGAACGAAGACGGGAACTATGTCATCCTGGGGCGCAGCGGTGATATGATCAAGATCAACGGCAACCGCATTGAACCTGCCGAAATCGAGGCCGCCATCAAAGAAACCCTGGGCATCGACTGGGCCGGTGTCCGGGGCTTTGAGGAGGAAGATAAGAGCTATCTCTGCGCCTACTACACGGCGGATATCCAGCTGGATACGGAAAAAGTGCGCCGGGAGCTGATGAAGCGCCTGCCCTACTACATGATCCCCTCTTACTATATCAAGATCGACAGCGTGCCGCTGAAGGCCACGGGCAAGATGGACCGCAGGGCCCTGCCCGCCCCGGATACCCGGAGCTACCAGAGTGATTACGCCGCTCCGGAAAATGAGCTGCAGAAAAAGCTCTGCGAGGGCTTCCAGAAGGCCCTGAAGCTTGAGCGCGTGGGGATCCATGATGACTTTTATGAAATGGGCGGTGACTCTCTGGCCTCCATTGATCTGATCACCCTGTGTGGCCTGCCTGGCCTGAATGCCAGCGAGGTGTTCCGGGGCCGCACACCGGAGAAGATTGCGGAACTGTATCTGCAGAACCACACGGAAGGGGAGGAGGACCCGGACCAGATCAACGCCAGAGCCCTGACGAAGACACACCCCCTGACGCCGGAGCAGCTTTA
>CADBUA010000597.1 GCA_902797665.1 uncultured Lachnospiraceae bacterium
CGGGAAATTGACAGAAATCCCATCGCTTTCTAAGATGGTTTCGGGGAAGAATATGGTCAGGAGAGGGTCTGAGAAAATGGCGGATTATAACTACATGGATTCCGGGAGAGACTACGACTTTACAGGCTTCTCTTCGGTAGTTGAGCAGCTTTCGATGAGCGCGGAGACACGGCTCGTCATGCGGAATGCCATCAACAAGGCTCTGGTGGGCGTGCCAAAGCACGATCGAGAGATCCTGGCTCTTCGTTTTGGACTGGAGGATGGACAAGCACGCTCAGCCAAAGCCATCGCGATGAAGATGGGGATGGAGGAGCGGGAAGTACTTCGGTCGGTGAACCTGACGATCTATTATCTCAGACGACCGGAAGTTATGAAGTCAATCCGGGACGCCCTCGGAGGGGCGGTCTGATCTGGCGCCAGGATACCGACCTGAGCAGAAGACCATAGGGAAGAGATGGATGATGAAGCGGCAGCCTTCCTTCCACATCGGGTCAGATGAAAAAAAGCCCCGCTCCGGCGAGGGCTTTCTTTGAATTGTGAATGACCATTTCTGCTGTCCGGTCAGAGAGGGATAGGATATAGGATAGGATAGAGATAATAGCGATAGAGATTCAGGGACAGAAACAGAAACAGAAACAGAAACAGAAACAGGAACAGAAACAGGGATATGGCTATTCCAGCATATACACATATACGTTCAGGCTTTTGTCAACAAATGTATATTTATGAACATATTTATATGCATAATGCATTATTATACTTCTATTGATCAACTAAAATATATTTATATAAATATTCTATCCCGCCTCCCCGCAGAGGCTTTTTTTATTTCCCGCCCTTCTGATTTTCCATCCACAGCCAATCTGCCAGCTTTCCGCTCTCCGTTTGCGCAGGGGCTTGTTCCATGTTAAGATTTTTGCTGGAAAGTTGGGAAATGCTGGTTTCTTTGTACACTGCAGACAATATGATCAGTTTTTGATTTTCAGCGTTTGGGCGCTTCTTCAGAGAGGAGATCTTCGTGGCAGGAAGAAAAGACATCATCAAAGTGATTAGCACTGACACCATGCTGTCAAGTCCAGGGGAGACTTTCGCCTGGTTCCTGGACGCGGAGAACTTTACCTCCTCACCCTGGATTCTCAGCGCGAAGTGGAGGCAGAAGAACAGGGGGGCAGGTGCCGTGAGGGGCTTTCTGACCCTGCTTGGCTGGTATGAGGAGAAGATCCTGGAGGTTCAGCCGGAGAAGCGTATCCGCCTGGAGGTGCTGGATTCGTTCCCAAAACAGAAGATCCGGCATGAGTTCGCCTTCACCGAGCCCATGGAAGGATTCACCAAGGTGACCTGGACCGTGGAACTGATTGTCCCCAGCGCGGAGATTCCGCTGATCGGGGATTCCATTACGAAGCAGGTCAGAAATCTGGTCAAAAGCTATTGCTGCGCCCTTCTCAGATCCTATAGAAAGAGAAGGTAAGGAAAGCAGAGAGATCTGGCATGAGGCAGATGAAAGAGAGTCCGAATGAGAGAGGATCCGGCAAACGGCAGATTTTTTGCCTGGAAGCGTTCGGATCTGCCAGCTGATGGGCGCGATAGATCCGCTCACGCCAGTTTTCCTGGATTTTTGCGCCTGCTGGGATAAGATGCCGCATGAAAGCTGAAACAGTAAGGCCGCCCCGGAGTGTTCTCTCCTCGGGGCGGCCTTTTTCTCTATTTCAATCTTTATCTTTATTCTATTTTTGATTTATCTTTATCTTCCCTTTTTCGATAACCCTTATCTTATTCTGTTTTGTGCTTAATTATATATTTCTATATCAACAATAAATTTATATCTGTTTCTGTTCCTGCATTTTCATGAAATACTGATATCGCTCAGCATCCCAGATTCCTCGGGAAAACAGTCTTCCCTTCCGGGATTCTGCCCCGGTCAGATCAGATCCGCCAGAGACTGGAGCTCCCGGCAGGAGGCGGGCAGGCTGTCCGGTCTTGGCGGGGACTCCCAGCTATGGATGTACACGCTGGAGAGACCGACGGAATCGGCACCTGCAATGTCACACACATGGTCGTTGCCGATCATCACGCACTCCTCCGGGACCAGATGATAGCGGCGGAAGAGGAGCATGAACAGGGCAGGGGAGGGTTTCTTAATCCCTGCGTCGGAGGAGAGGAGAATCCCGTCAAAGCTCCCGAAGAGATTGAGATGCAGGAGTTCGGGCTGGGTGAAAAGCCTCTGGGCGTTGGAGAGCAGGAAAACCCGCTTTCCGGCCGAACGGAGCTTTGAGATCGTCTCCTTTGCGTCTGGGAACAGCTGGAGATGCTTCATGGAGAGCGCGCGGAAGAAGACCGCAATCTTTTCGATCTCTCCCTCCGGAATGATGGACCCCACAAGAGAGGGATTCTTCTCTGTGAAGAGCCTTCTGAACACATTTCCCAGATCCGGCTCAACCAGAGAGAGCGGAATTTCCGGGAGATTCTTTTTTCTCAGCTTCGTCTCCTCATCGACAAGCCGAAGATAGGCCTCGCGCAGCTCATACGGTGTATAGTCTGCGTTCATCAGAGAATAGGCCAGGGCCATCTTTTCCCACAGAATCTCCTGGCTCTCATCTGTGTCGATGTCCACCAGGGTTCCGTAGAGGTCAAAGATATAGTTGACGCATCCATTCATTGCAGTGATTCTCCCCTCTGTTTTCTCTCCCGCACGACATGTACATTCTATACTCAGCCTAAGAAAGCAACAAAAAGAGTTTAACACAGATTCACTCGAAATGCATGGAATATACAGAAGTTCGAAAAAAAGTCGGAATGGTCCTGTCCGCTTTGCCACTTGCGCCGGTGTGAGAATCCAGAACAGAAGAGAGGGAAGGACAGGCGCAGATCTGACATCCTGCTTTCGTGGGTGATAAATGACTGAGATCCATTATACGAAAATATGAAAAAAGACTATAATTGTATGATATATTCAAGAAAATATTACATCATCTGATAGTCATGCTATTTTGAATAGTCATGTAGGACAGGAGAGGGCAGTCGTGCTATAATTCCCGATGTTTCCTGAGGGAGCGTGGAGCGCTCCCAGCGGGGAAAGCACGGGACTCTGGATTCTGTACAGCATTTGCAGCAGCTTCTGGATCTGGTTCTGAGTTTGCCTCTGGTGATGCAATTGTGACGCAATTGTGCTGAAATCTAAAAATGCAAACAGTTCAGAATTTCAGTTTGATCTGAAGGTTATGCTTAAGTTTCGCTTACCACCCGGAGCGAAGCGTCCTTAAGCGATACCCGCGAGCGTGAGAATTTGCGACGAAATTGGCGCGAGCGGGCAAATACCGATGAAACACTTGGCAAATTCAAATGGTTCCCGGTATAATGAACTATATGTTTTTGCCTGGGCTTTCAGATGAAGCTTTTTGCTTTTGAACGGCTTTCCTCGTGAAAATAGGTTTGTTTAGGAGAGGACAGATGCAGGAGAGAGAAAACTTCAAATCAAGGCTGGGGTTTCTGCTGGTCAGCGCCGGTTCCGCCATCGGGATCGGGAATGTCTGGCGCTTCCCCTTTATCACAGGGCAGTACGGCGGGGCGTTTTTCGTCCTGATCTACCTGTTCTTCCTTCTGGTCATGGGCTGGCCGGTCATGACCATGGAATTTGCTGTAGGCCGTGCTTCGAGGCAGAGCGCCGGAAAGAGCTTTGAGACGCTTTCCGTGGGCGGGAAGAAGTCCAGATGGCGTTTCTTTTCGGTCTTCGCGGTCATTGGCAACTACTTGCTCATGATGTACTATACGACGGTTTCCGGCTGGATGCTGAACTACGTCTTCAAGATGGCGGGCGGTCTTTTCTCCGGTATGGAAGAGGGGCAGGCAGCGGATCTCTTCAGCAGTGCGTTATCTTCGCCGGCGCAGCAGGTGATCTGGATGCTGGCAGCCATCGCGCTTGGCCTTTTTGTTGTGTCCCGAGGACTTCAGAACGGAGTGGAGAAGGTGACAACCCCCATGATGGTGGCTCTGTTCTTCCTGATGGTTGTCCTCTCCATCCGCAGCGTCACGCTGCCCGGGGCCAGGGAAGGCCTGAAGTTTTATCTGCTTCCGGACTTTCAGAGAGCCTTTGAGCAGGGAATCTGGAATGTCGTTTACGCCGCCATGGGGCAGGCCTTCTTTACGCTTTCCCTGGGCATCGGCGCCCTGACCATTTTCGGGAGCTACATTGGCAGGGAGAACACGCTCCCCAGGGAATCCAGAACGGTCATCCTGCTGGACACCTTCGTGGCCATCATGGCCGGCCTCATCATCTTCCCCAGCTGCTTTGCATACGGGGTGGAGCCGTCAGCAGGCCCGCAGCTGATCTTCATCACACTGCCGGAAGTCTTCGCGCAGATGGCGGGCGGCCGAATCTGGGGCAGCCTTTTCTTCATCTTCATGTGCTTTGCCTCCATGTCCACCGTCATCGCGACCTTTGAGAATATCATCGCCATGAGCATGGACATTTTCGGCTGGGACAGAAAGAAGTCAGTGCTCATAAACGCCGTGCTGCTGACCCTCCTGTCGCTGCCCTGTCCTCTGGGCTACAACATCCTTTCGGGGATCCAGCCATTGGGGGCCGGTTCGACGATCCTGGACTTTGAGGACTTCCTTGTGTCGGGCAATATCCTGCCCGCAGGTGCCCTGATTTACGTGCTCTTCTGCTGCGGCAGCGGGAAGACCGGCTGGGGTTTTGACCGCTTCCTGGCGGAGGCCAACAGCGGGAAAGGCGTCAGGTTCAGTGAAAAGTTCAGGTTTTATCTGAAGTACATCCTTCCGGCTATCATTCTCGTGATCCTGCTTGCAGGGTACATCAACCAGTTTGGATTGCCATGGATTCTCAAACGGCTGGCCTCCTGACAGCTTTTCCGTGAAAAGAAGCGCCCCGGAGGGGACGGGATTTCCCGCCCTCTCCGGGGTTTTTGAGTATGGGATATAGAAAGTCCCGGAATGATCCTTTGTATGGTAAAATGAGAAAAGCCCTGGCTGTCAGCTGCAGAAGGCTTCGCGATCAGGTGCAGAAAAAGTGCAGAAAAGGGATCAGAAAGGGTCTGGAGAATTCGAAAGGAGAATAATTAAGTAATTAAAAACATTGACATTAGTGATTATATGTGTTTGAATATACTCATGGGAGGATACTATTTATGAAC
>CADBUA010000598.1 GCA_902797665.1 uncultured Lachnospiraceae bacterium
CGAAAGCGGGAGAGCGATCCTGAAGGAGAAAAGCGATCCTGAAGGAGAAAACAGAAGGAACTGTCCAGTTCACTTTGCACTGAGCGAGGTCATACATTTTAAAAGCAAAGTTTTTCTTGATGTTCTTTGATTGTAGAAATCATAATAACCATATCATGAAACAATATCATATATTTAGCTTTTAAATGATGATCATGCAGTCAAACATAGATTAAAGCAACAGATTAGTTTTATATGTTGAATTATATAATATCGCATCACACCATACCATACTATGCTATACTATACCATACTACACAATTTTAAATTAAATCACATTACATTACATTATATAACTTTATCTAAATTCACCTTATTGTTAACAACCTTATAGCTTTCTATACGTATTTTTTCTGGCTTTCCATGCATTTTGCTGGAGGCCCCATAAGGCAGGGAGGCAGGCAGCTATGTCCCTTATGTACAGACGTTTTATCTTCATCAGCACCATCCTCACCCTCCTTGCCGCCGCCCCCTTTACCCTGGGCGGCCTCCTCTGCCCGCCTGTCTTTCAGGAGACCTTTCTGGGGGCATACCCTGAAAAATGTGCCCGCCTCTGCCATACAGAAGGAAAGCGCCTGATTTTTGTCGGCGGCAGCGGGATTGCCTTTGCCATAGACAGTGCCCTGGCGGAGGAGCAGTTTCCCGGGTATCAGGCCGTCAACATGGGGCTTTACGCAGACCTTGGGATGAAGATTCCACTGGACATGGTCTCTGATCACCTGCATGCGGGAGACATTGTGATCCTGGCGCCGGAGCAGGCCATGGACACCCTCTCTCTTCATGTGGGCGCATCTTCCGCCTGGCAGGCCTTTGATGGGCACTGGGAGCTCCTTCTGCATGTCAGAAGGCAGGATCTGGGCACCCTTCTGGCAGCTCTTCCTGGATTTTCCAGAAAGAAGTGGTCTTATTTCATTTCAGGAGACCTCCCCCGGGGGGAGGGAATCTACCGGAGAGCTTCCTTTAACCACTATGGCGATATCGAAAGCGATCTGGCAGACGCAAACCATATGCCTTCGCTCTATGATCCTGATCTTCCAGTCCTCTATGCGACGTCTACGGCAGACGAAGCTTTTCTGAGATACCTCTCAGGCTTTTACAAAAAGGCAGCGAGAAAGGGGGCAGAGGTTTACTACGCCTTCTGCCCAGTCAATCGGCTGGCCCTTCTGGACGGAGACAAAACGGGGCAGAAGCCGGAGGATTTTTACAGCTATCTTGAGGAAAAGCTGCCCTTTCCGCTGCTGGGAAATCCCAATCAAAGTGTTCTGGATGAGGCCTGGTTTTTCGACACGAACTTTCATCTGAATCAGGCCGGCCGTACGCTATACACCCGGCAGCTCATCCGGGATCTGAAGGCTGTGAAAGGGATTACGTCCCCGACCGGGATCCCCGTCCCGGAAAAGCCGGAGCCTCTGGAGTGGACCGGTACGGTCATCCGGTCAGATCTCTATGCGGGGAATGAGAGCATCACAAGGATCCAGCTTCCGCTGGACACCATCCGCATAGAGAATTACGCCTTCTCCGGCTGCAAAAATCTTCGCGAAATCGATCTCCCAGGAAAATCCCCCTCCCGGATTCAAGTAGGGGAGCACCTTTTAGACGGTACAGAGGCTGTTTTGGCGGTGCCGGAAGAAGCTTTATCCGCATACCGGACCGATTACCGTTTCTCCCGCTTTGAAGGCAGGATTGTGGGGGCGGGAATGAAAGCGAGTGAGCGTGAAAAAGAGTGAGAGCGAGAGGAAGAATGGGTGTATGATGGACCTGTGAGTGGGAAAGCAGGATTTTCTGGAGAGGAGACGGAGGGGATGCAGGAGACTGATCAGGGTCAGAGACAGAGCCAGAACCAGGATCAAAAGGCCGTGTTCCATCTCCCGGGCCTTTTTGAGTTTCTGGATTTCTACAGGGTCTTTCTGCCTCTGTTTTTTGAACATCAGGAGTATTTCTACCCCTGGTGCGAAATCGGCTCCATCTATGGAGCCCCAGCTGACTGCCTCTGGGGAGGAGGCCGGGCAGGTTTTGGGGAGAATGACGCGGAGGCGGCTCTACAGCTCACCCGGACGTACGGAATCTCCGCCAGACTGACCTTCAGCAACTCCCTTCTCCGGGAGGAGCATCTGAAGGACAGACGCTGCAATCGTCTCTGCAGGCTTTTTGAACACAGTGGGAAGGTCAGAAACGGCATCATCATCCACTCGGATCTGCTCCTTTCCTATCTTCGGGAGCACTATCCCGATTTTTATTATGTCTCCTCCACCACCAAAGTCCTCACAGATTGGCAGATGTTTGAGAAAGAGCTCCGCCGGGAGGCGTTTCAGTACGTCGTACCGGACTTTCGCCTGAACCGGAAGATGGACAGATGGAAAGAACTGCCCATGGATCTGAGGGGCAAGGTGGAGTTTCTCTGCAATGAATGCTGTGATTTTAACTGCCGGGAGAGGAAGGCCTGCTATGAAAATGTGAGCCGGAAAGTCCTGGGGGAGGAGTGCCCGGATCATGTCTGCCATTCCCCGCACGCAGAGGAGGGCTATGTCTTCTCCAAAGCCATGGAAAATCCGGGCTTTATCGGGACGAGGGAGATCCGGGAGCTTTATCTCCCCGCAGGCTATACCAATTTCAAACTGGAAGGCCGGAGCCTTGGCAGCGCTTTGATCCTTGAGTTTTTTCTCTATTACATGACAAAACCGGAATGTCAGCTGAAAGTACGGGAGAAGATCTATCTTGTAAGTTCCCTGGACCTGTTTTAGCTTCAGGGGTGAATCCAGGATACTGCTGCAGCAGGGGAAGAACAGGACGATTGAGAACGTCTTTCAGGGAGCGCCTTGTTCCTGATTGTCCTGTGTGCTTCAAGGGCTTCTGTGTGGGAGAGAGGAGGTGATGATCTGCAAAAACGCTGATGGATCATGGCGTTATGTGTACTTGTTGATGCGGCCAGGCGGCAGAATTGGATTTCTGCCTGGAAAGGTCAGGATTTGTCCCTGAACAAGGGTATATGCATCATACGCTGAAGAATGACATCAATCTCTATGCCCAAGGGGATCACAGTCTGTTTGGAGGAAAACGAAATGAAAAGAAGCGTCAGAAAACTGTTTGCGGCTCTGCTGCTGTCTCTGACCATGAGCATCCTGCTGGGCTCATTTTCAGCGGAGGCTGCCAGCAGCTATAAGACCAGAACCTATTTTTCAAGATACGCGAAAATTCAGGGGCCCAGAGGGAAAAAGGCAACCTTCTACTTTTATGTAAGGAATCCGCGCTACAGAACTTCGAATATATACATGAAGTTAACAAACTGGCAGGGGAAGACCATCGCGTCCAGAAATCTTGGCAGGGGAAAATCTTACAAGGCATATCCCTTCACAATCCCACCGAATTATCCTGAAATCAGGTTCTATGTAAGATCCAGCTCTCCGGGAGCGACGGTTGGATTTTATAACTTCAATAATTGTAAGTTTTATGGAATATACTATATAAGGCGTAGATAACACTTCGGAAACGGGATGAAACGGATACCCGCGAGCATGAGAATCCATGAATAAAGATGCGAGTGGGTACCGCCCTGGCATCTGGCAAATCTGAATGCTTCCCGATATA
>CADBUA010000599.1 GCA_902797665.1 uncultured Lachnospiraceae bacterium
GCGCAGCACGGAAGCAGCCAGGTGAGTTTGATACCGGGAAGCATTCGAATTTGCCAAGTGTTCCCGGTATCTGCCTGCCCGAGCCAATTAAGCAGCAAATTTTCGCGCCTGCGGGGATATCTGGACTGCAGTCATAATAGCATTCCCCTTTGACAGAAGAAGAGAAAAAAGGCGGAAATAGACGCTCGAAAAAGGCACTGCCAGGGAAGAATGAATCCTCAGGCTCTGACATTTTGCGGAGGGTCTGGAGAACCTGTGCTTGCCGGCATCTGTGGGTGGAAGCCTGGCTGAGAGAACAGGAGGATCCCGGAGCTTCAGGGATCCGGACGGAACGCACAGTGTCCGTCCGGGTCCCTCCGTTTTTTCTCTTTGCCGCAGGCAAAAGTCCCACTTTTGCTTCTTGCTCTTGCCTTTCCTTCTCTTCCCCCTCCCGCGATTTTCTTTCGAATCCTTTTTCTTCCCTTATGTTTGACTTATGGGTTTCTATATGATAATATACCATCGTTTTAGAGATGCACCTGTAGCTCAGGGGATAGAGCAACGGTTTCCGGTACCGTGTGGCGGGGGTTCGAATCCCTCCAGGTGCGTTTTTTATTTCCAGGCAGACAGTTGAGATTGAGTCAGTTCTGTTTGAGACGAACAATTCTAGAGTCCACTGCGGGGAGCACGATGTGTGATGTCTGCCAGATCCTGTGACATTGATGCTTGAGTCAGATTCTGGGGGACAGATCCATGTTGGACAATTTCAGAGAGTGGCTTTCTGACAATTTAAGATATATCCTTCTGGGACTTGCAGTTCTCCTTGTGGTGATTGTAAGTGTCTGTGTGGTGCGGTTGATTCGCGGCGGCTCTTCGAAGCCAAAGTCTCCTGGCCAGAGTCCGAAAGTGACCTCAAACGTTTCCACAAAGGCTGAGGAGGAGGAAGCCACAGAGGACGGATCCTTTTCCATGGAAGCGCCTGCAACCACTTCGGAAGATCTGGTGCGGGATGATCCGGTGATTCTTGCACTGGTCCAGAAGTACTACACCGCGCTGGCAGCTAAGGATGCAGATATTCTGGCATCGATTGTCAGCCCGTGGAATGATGAAGTCAAAGCATCGATTCTTTCGAATTCCGCGATTCAGAGCTACAATGATATCGCGACTTACTCCAAGAAGGGGCCGGTGGATGGCTCTTATGTGGTCTACGCGTATTACAAGGGCAAGATCGCGGGCATCAGCTCCGAAGCGCCAAGCCTGAGCATGCTGTATGTGGTCACGGATGAGTCCGGGGACCTGGTGGTTTCCACCGATGTGAGCAGTCAGGAAGTGTCCGATTATCTGAAGAAGGTCTCTTCCGATGAGGATGTCCAGGAATTGATAGATGATGTGAACAAGCTGTTCGCCAAGGCAGAGGACGCGGATCCAACGCTCAAGGCCTACATGAACGGGGAAGCGGTCGTGGAAGAGACAAACGCCGGAGGCGGAAGCACCGCCACAAAAGCGACAGCGACCTCCGGTGTCAACATCCGAGCGGAGGGGAGTACCAGCGCCGCGATTCTGGATACCTTGTATGTCGGTGCTGAAGTGACCGTGATCGAGCGGGGCACAGACTGGACCCACATCAATTACACGGAAAACGGGTCAACCATTGATGGCTACGTGGCTTCCCAGTATCTGAACTTTGGAGACTGAATCTCAGCTTCAGGCTGAATGAAACAAACGATTTTAGGGCTGCCGCAGAAGATGCGGCAGCTTTTCTTTTCAGATGAACATCGATATGAAGCGGGAAATCAGAGAAACAGTGCGTCTGAATCACTTTCTGTCCCAGGCGGGTGTCTGCTCCCGGAGGGAGGCGGACCGACTGATCGGGTCGGGAAGAGTACAGGTAAATGGAGAGCGGGCTGAAGTAGGAATGCTGGTCAGGCAGGAAGACCTGGTCCAGGTCGATGGGAGAGAAATCGAGATCTCTTCGCGGAAAACCGTCTTTCTTGCGGTCAATAAGCCCCGGGGCGTTGTGGTGACCTCTGACCGGCGCTGGGGGGACCTGCTCCTTCAGGACATCGTGGACTATCCACTCAGGGTCTTTCCCATTGGCCGGCTGGATAAGGACTCAGAAGGGCTGATCCTGATGACAGATGATGGGGAGGCGGCCAATCGGATCCAGAAGGCCAGGGAATACCATGAGAAGGAATACTTGGTGGAGGTGGACAAGAAGGTGACGGACCGCTTCCTCCTGGACCTTCAAGCTGGGGTCTGGCTGGAGGATTTGAAGGTCAGGACCCGGGAATGCCGGGCAGTGAGGACGGGAGACAGGGCCTTTGACATTGTACTGACCCAGGGCTTGAATCGGCAGATTCGGCGTATGTGCGCCGCTTTTGGCTATCAGGTCGTGCGTCTGAAGAGGATCCGTGTGATGAATGTCATGCTGGGGGATCTGAAGCCCGGACAGTACAGGGAACTTACAGAGAGAGAGGAAAAAGAGCTGAGAGCCCAGCTCTGAGAGGAAGATCATGGCGGAGACGAAAGACAGAGAACGCATGCGGGAACTCGCCGAAATCCTCGATGCAGCCTCGAGAGCCTACTATAATGGCCCCGAGGAGATCATGAGCAACAAGGACTATGACAGGCTGTATGAGGAACTGGAGGCGCTGGAAAAGAAGACAGGGACGGTCCTGACTGTCAGCCCTACCCACAAAGTCGGCTATGAGGTTCTGGACGAGCTGCCCAAGGAGGCGCACGCCTCAGCACAGCTCTCTCTGGATAAGACCAAGGACCGGGAGGTCCTCCGGGCTTTCATCGGGGATCAAAAGACTCTGATTTCCTGGAAACTGGACGGGCTGACGGTGGTTCTGACCTACGAGGCCGGAAAGCTCCAGAAAGCGGTTACCCGTGGAAACGGTCTGATCGGGGAAGTTGTCACCGGAAATGCGCGGGTCTTTAAGAACATCCCCCTGGAGATCCCCTATCAGGGGCAGCTTTCCCTCAGGGGGGAGGCCGTGATCAGCTATGAGGATTTTGAGAAGATCAATGAGTCTCTGGGGGAGAACGAAGTCCACTATAAGAACCCCAGAAACCTCTGCGCTGGGTCGGTCAGGCAGCTGAACAACGAGATCACGGCGAAGCGGAATGTCCGCTTCTTTGCCTTTGCGCTGGTTTCCGCTGAGGGTGTTGATTTCAAAAACTCCCGGATGGAGCAGTTCAACTTTCTGGAGGAACAGGGCTTTGAGGTGGTGGAGCATGTGCTGACCAGCAGGGAGAACCTGGATCAGACACTGTCTTACTTCGAGGACAAGGTGCAGCACTACCCGATCCCCTCCGACGGGCTTGTGGCTCTCTATGATGACATCGCGTATGGAGAGTCTCTTGGCAGTACCGCGAAGTTTCCCCGGAACGCCTTCGCATTCAAGTGGAAGGATGAGGAAGCCGAGACGAAGCTTCTACAGATTGAGTGGAGCCCTTCCCGGACTGGTCTGATCAATCCGGTGGCGGTCTTTGAACCGGTACAGTTGGAGGGGACTACGGTCTCCAGAGCCAGCGTTCACAATATCAGCATCATGCGCTCCCTGAAGCTGGGGATTGGCGACACCATCACCGTGTTCAAGGCGAACATGATTATCCCGCAGATCGCGGAGAATCTGACATGTTCGGACAATGTGAAAATCCCGGAAAAATGTCCCGTCTGTGGTGGGAGAGTCAGCATCCATGATGCCCTGGGAGTTCAGACGCTCTACTGTGAGAACCCGGACTGTGCAGCGAAGAAGATCAAGCGCTTCACCCAGTTTGTCTCAAGAGACGCGATGAATATCGACGGGCTCTCCGAGATGACCCTGGAAAAGCTGATCGGACGGGGATTCATCCATTTCTTCGGGGACCTCTTCCGCCTGGGGCAACACCGGGCGGATATCATTGAGATGGAGGGGCTGGGGAAGAAGTCCCAGGCAAACCTGGAGGCGTCCATCGAAAAGGCAAGGGATACGACCTTGCCGCGTCTCCTCTTTGGCCTGGGAATTCCAGGGATTGGTGTCGCCAATGCCAGAGGGCTCAGTAAGGCCTTTGATTTTGATCTCGACCTCATTCGGAATGCCTCGGAGGAGGCCCTGGCGGAAGCTGAGGGGGTTGGGGGAATCATGGCAGCCCAGATCTCTCAGTGGTTTGCCGATCAGAAGAATAAGGAGGAACTGGATGATCTCCTGACAGAGATCCGGCTGGAAAAGCCCGGGGACTCCGGAAAGAGCACCGAGAAGATTCTGGAGGGGAAGATATTTGTCATCACCGGGGATGTTCACCAGTTCAGAAATCGCAGAGAGCTCAAGGCAGCCATCGAGGAGGCGGGGGGAAAGGTGACAGGGTCTGTCTCCTCCAAGACCAGCTATCTGATCAACAACGACGCCCAATCTTCCTCCAGCAAGAACAGGTCAGCCCTGAAACTCGGAGTGCCAATCCTCACAGAAGACCAGTTTCTGGAGCTTCTGAAGGGGGGATAAGATTTTAGAGGCGCCGGATTGTTCTGCCGATGAAATGCCCCATGAATGCCTGGCAGGCCTTAAGAGACGCAGGAGGGAAGCTGGTGAAGCTGACAGCTGCATGCCGCATCTAAGGATCAGACAGATCCCCGGCATAGAAAACAGCGCATTCCACAATCAAACATTGGCAGAAGCAATCAGAAAAACATAAAATCTGTACATCTCTATCTTCGGAAAAGACGAGAGATACCTAGTGATACCTAGAGAAAGGGGAAATCAGCAATGCCAATCCGTATACAGTCCGATCTGCCCGCACGCGAGCGGCTCGACCGGGAGAACATCTTTGTGATGGATGAGGTCCAGGCCGACGTCCAGAATATCCGTCCTCTGGAAATCCTGATTCTGAACCTGATGCCGCTGAAGGAGGACACGGAGCTTCAGCTCCTTCGGTCTCTCTCCAATACGCCGATTCAGCTGAACATCACCTTCATGATGGTGAATTCCCACGAGGCGAAGAATACGACCGCCAGCCACCTGAATAAGTTCTATCAATGCTTTGATGATGTCAGAAAGTACTTCTTCGACGGGATGATTATCACCGGGGCTCCGGTGGAGCAGATGGCTTTTGAGGATGTGGATTACTGGCAGGAGCTGTGTGAGATCATGGACTGGACGGACGACCATGTTACCTCCACCCTCCACCTGTGCTGGGGCGCCCAGGCGGCTTTGTATCATCGCTACGGGATCAGCAAGAGAGATCTGGGCTACAAGATGTTCGGCCTTTACCGCCACAAAGTGATGAACCGCAAGATCCCGCTGATCCGGGGATTTGACGACTTCTTCTACGCTCCGCACTCCCGCTGGACAGAGACGCCCCGGGAGGAGATCATCAAGCAGAATGATCTGATTATCCTGGCGGAGTCTGATGATGCGGGGGTGTTCCTGATCATGTCCCGGAACGGCAGGCGCATCTATGTGACGGGACATCCGGAGTATGATCGACAGACCCTGGATAATGAGTACAAGAGGGATTTCAACAAGGGCATTCCGATCAAGCTTCCGAAAAACTATTATCCGGACGACGATCCGGAAAACAAACCAAAGCTGATCTGGCGCTCCCACGCCAACACCCTCTATGCCAACTGGGTGAACTATTACTGCTATCAGCTGACACCCTATTCACTGGGAACACGGGTCTACACTTACGAAAATCTCCACTGAGATAGCTGCCTGTCTGGGACTTATGACAGGAATGGAAAAGGATTGAGACCTTTCCGTAACTGTCCAGTCCGCTTTGGCCGCTTGTCGCCGGGTGAGGCATACATCTCAAAAGCAAAGGCCGGGCGCACATGGAACGCGACGACAGGAGCCTGCGCCCGCCCTCGCACCTTAAGGACCTGCTGCTTTACAGGTACAGGTACTGCGGGACAGATACAGAACAGCTGAGACGCGGGGTTTCCTGCCGGAAGGCAGGGAATCCCGCGTTTTCTATGCGCATACGTAAAAATGCA
>CADBUA010000600.1 GCA_902797665.1 uncultured Lachnospiraceae bacterium
GACTGGATATCTGGGAGAGGAAGAACCGTATGACTGCTTTCAATATAGATCGGTCTATGCCGGCAGGAAACACGAATCATCCTTGGACAATTGGTACGACGATTGCTGTGACGCAGATATTTCGAATCAATACGGTCTCCCTGTTTATGGCGGAACCGCATTTGATGATATCGCTGAATACTATGGTTCTTCTCAATGGGCAGAATTTGAATGGGATAGTTTGGCAGGAGCATATATCAGTACGACTCAGCTTTGGGACGGCACGCGCTATCAGATCTCAACGGGTGCTTTGAACTATCATAATTCAACTTACAGTAGCACATTGTGGTATCAGTACAATTCTCATTTTGACAGGTGGGTTCCCGAGAGAGGAACCGTATATACCTGTCGGGAAGAGAGCTTCAAGTACTACTGCACAGAGAAACTGTATGATTACACCTGCCACGACTATGAGGCCTATTGTGACGGGCACAGGCAGAGAATTACGGTGTATTACTGTCCGGGACATGAGGAATATTGGTGTGATGGAAATCATTTTGACCTGGATATCAAGATCCATATAGCCAAATTTGATGAGCTTTTCCGGATCGATGTGGAGAATCCCTATTCCTATAAGCGAAAGGCGATTGCCGTATCTGAGTATCCGGAGGATTACGACAAGATGTCGGAAAGCAGGGACAGTGATTTTTATTGGAGCTCTGAAAACAAAGGTCAGGCGAAAATGCTGGCTGCTTCCAGATGGACAGAATTATATGATGGCATAGCCGGGGCAGATGATATTGACGTTGAGCTGGATGATGTTACAAAGAATGCCTACCTCGAATATGTCGACTGCAGACACATTAAAGAATGGAAAGAGATAAATGGAATTCTAACTCCGATCGGATTCAATGGCGATGCTCTCCATGTTGCTGATTCAATAGGGCTTTCTGGTGAGGAGTCCTCCGGAAATACAAGGTGGTTCTATGACGAGACAGAAGATGCCTATCTGGAGTTGAAAGAGGTTCGGGACTACGATCCTGTTACATCATTAACGATATCATCCTCCTATGAGATCGTGACAAAAAGTGTCCAGCCTCCATCAGCTATATCGGTGAAGAGGCGGGATGCTGTTTCCATAGCGCTCGATGCCGTCGGAAGGATCCCATATGCCGATTTGAATATGGAAGGTGTTGTCATGCTGGAGCCATCTGAAAATGTCACCCTTGAAAGCTTTACATTTGGGTCTGATGAAGAAGGATCCAAAGATCGTGAACAGTATGAATATGGGCTGGACAGCGGCGGTTTTGTGAACTGGGTGTTAAATTCTGTGGGATGCCACATCAGCAGCACTCACGACATCAGGAGTATCTGGGAGAAAACTGAAGCGATTGGCACGAGAAACACTGTAAAGGATGAGGATTTGCTTCCTGGCGATCTGGGGTTTCTTAATAGTTATGATGACAGAAAAAACGATGCACCTGGATCGGCGCAGACAGATGAAGAACTTGCTCCATGGAATGCTGCAGGCATTTACCTGGGAACAAATGAACTGGGAGAAAGGGTCTGGATTCAGTGTTCGAGAGCCTGTGGTTCTGCCGCAGTGACAACCACGAATTCCTTTAACTACTTCCGCAGGTTCCCCAATAGCGATAACTCTTAATACTTCTTTGTGAATACAATGTAACGTTAACGGCTATAAAGAGCAATTCATGGGATAGCAATGATGCTATAAGAGGATATTTGCTGTATGTCTGTAAAAGGATTATGCATGGATTTGGCATAGCCTCTCATCATGAACATCATGTATTGTAAAACTATTGATTTGACTAGATTTTTACAAATAGTATATTAATTGTAGGTACAAAATAATTATATTAGACAAATATTCTTGATATATTGTGTTTTGCGTGCTATAACTTTTTTAGCTATATGACAGAGATATGAGGCAGCTGCGGATCTTCCATTTAAGGACAAGGGATCGTCAGTCTGCCTGATTTTATCTTCGGAATATACCGATATGACAATAATGCAAAAAGAGGACTTTTGAAAATGATGATCAAAATGAAGTTGTCAGGAAGAAGAGGAGGGAATGTTATGCAGCTTGAACATGAGAACATCCTTGAAGCTGAGATTCAAAGGCCAAACGCTGCTGAGGCGGCTAAGCGGATTATCAGTCAACATCTTCTTACATGCGAGTATGGCTGTGCAGGTGCGGTATTCATTGATGTCAGTGAGATTGATCTGTTTTTGCGGTTTAAGCTGAAATGCAACAGCAAGATGTTCCGGGATGATGTAATTAGTCACATTACTCAAACGGGGATCTCGGTGGTAATGGCTGATGACCCGGAAGTAGATACCTGCTTTGAGCTGTTTCTTGCAGATGTACGACGTTACCCATACTTGACTTTAGAAGAGGAGGATCAGTATGTCCGGCAAAAAGACCTTGAGGGACCAGTAGGGGATCATGCGAGGAATATGCTGATTTGCTGTAACCTTGGGCTTGTGATTAACTGCGCAAAGAACTATATCTACAGCGATGACTTTATGGATTTGATTCAATCGGGTACAGAAGGCCTTCAGACTGCTGTGAGATTCTATGATCCCAATCGGAAAACTATACAGGGAGACCGTATCCGTTTTTCTACTTATGCGACTATTTGGATAAAAGCGGCGATACGGCGGGAAGTGGCCAATAATGGCTCAACTATACGTGTTCCTGTCTATTTAAAGTCAAAAGAACGTGAGGTGAGTGAGTACATCGAGGCTGTCAAAAATAATGAAAGGCGTGAGCCGGGATCTGATGAGATTGCAAAGCTTCTTAAGGTTACTGAGGAGGTAGCTGGGGCATATCTGAATATCTACAAAGGAATTCGCTCAATAGAGGAGCATATTAACGAGGAGCTGGCAAGCGCCAAACTGGCAAGTGCTCTGACTGCTCCCGACAATGTGGAAGAGGAAGTGCTCCAGAAGCTGCAGCATGAGGACATTATGACAATTCTACATAGCGAGCTGACAGAACGTGAAGAACAGATCATTATCCTGCGCTATGGACTTAAGGACGATAGGGTGGATCATACACTGGAGGGTATTGGACGGCAGCTTGGTCTTTCCAGCGAGCGTGTCCGCCAGATAGAACAAAAAGCTATTGATAAGCTTAGGAGAAGCTCGGATGCGGTGAATACACTGAAGCCGTGGCTCGCTGCCTGATGACTGTCATGCATGAAAGCAGAAGTCTGATCATACTTTTCTGCATTGGAATGTGGCTTCTTCTCATGTTTTCGGACCTTGGAATGAATAAAATTGTACCTGACAGTGATTTAGAGACGAATCGTTATTTCTTGTCGGATCCGGAGAAGAGACTGGCCTTCGATATTATGAATGCCGTTCTGAATTCTGATCATAAGGAGGTATGCGTTCCTATGGGAGATTGCAATCTTTTCAGCATATCAAGAATTCGAACGGTGATTCGTGACACATGGTTTCCATTTATTGGAGATATTTCGTGCGAAGTGTGTTCAGAAGAGGATTGCATCGTATTGAATGCGGAAAAATCCCGCTCCTGCTATTATGAGAATCTTCGTTATCGAGAGAAAGTGGAACACAGAAGCCAGGATATTGTTTCAGGGGCGTGTTCTGAGACAGAAATTGTGGACAGGATCAGTAACTGGATTTGCAGGAGGATTGCATATGATGATGCAGTTGATAAAGCCGGCATAGGATGGGATACGGGAAGAGGAAACTGTATTGTATTCAGCTGCCTGTTCCGGGAGATGTGCAGAGCTTGTAATATACCGTGCTTTGTTATTTTGGGAACAGCAGATAACGGATCGGTAAGAGGAATCCATGAGTGGAACGTGCTTTGCATTAATGGTATATGGTTCTTCTGTGACCTGACCTGGCTGAAAAGCAGCGGCCATATGACATACGGTATGTCTTCGACTCTTTGGGAGGATCATTACATACAGCTCTGGGAGAACCTGTAATACTTTTACTCTTTTGATGTCAGGGAAGGGGACCGGGATGGACGAGACAAAGAAAAAACTGCTTATGGGTGGTGCAGCAGTGGCAGCTGTAATAGGGGTCACATTGTTCGCGACTTTATTTGGTGCGCAGAAGAAAAAGCTCAGTTCCACCAATCAGAAGCAGGCCATAGTACCTGAGAGTGAGCTCTCTATGGGTGAAATCAATGAAATCCAAGCGGAAAATGAGTACGGGATCGATGAGGACTTGCTGATTGAAGCGGAAGAGTTCAGGAAGGCATTAGAATCTGAAAAGCCTAAAGCCCTTGGAGAGTCTGGTGTGACGGAAGCAAGGGGCAAGCTGGAACGTGCTGCGATTGCTGCCGTATTTGAACTATGGGACCCGAAACAGGATGCACTTAAGGAGGGTGCAGACAGGGAAAAGCTTAAGTTTGCGGAAGCTTCCGTGGCACAACTTTCAGAGGGATATGTAAAA
>CADBUA010000601.1 GCA_902797665.1 uncultured Lachnospiraceae bacterium
ATAAGAAAATAAAAATATACATAAAAAGGAGAAAAAATGGCAGCAGGAGATTATGTAAATGGCTACGAGCATATCGGTATTCCCACCAACGATATGCCGGCAACGGAAGCCTTCTACACGACGCTGGGCTTCCGGAACATCTATGAGACAGAGAACGATGGGAGAGTGGTCTTCTTCAGCCTTGGCAGCATAGTCATCGAGGCCTATGAAAAGCACGGGAAAGCAGCAGAGAAGCGGGGCGCTGTGGATCATATCGCCCTGGAGGTGACGGATGTAGACGCAGCGCTTGAGGAGATCCGGAAAAGCAGTTATCCCGTGATTGAGGGACCCAATGTTCTTCCTTATTTTGAGAAGGGTTATCGCTATTTCAGCATCCTGGGGCCGAACAGCGAGGTGGTGGAGTTTGGAAGAAAGCTCTGAGCGCTCAGGATGACAGAGGCAGGACAAAAAGACAGATATACTCGCGGCCAAGAGCATTTGCCAGCTATCATCCGGGGCCGCGGTATACCAGAGGCACTGACGATTCGCCTGCGGCGAATCCGAAGTGCCTTTACGTATAAAGGGCAGATCCGCTGGCGGCGGGTCTGCCCTTTTTTGCGGGAACTGAGCGTAGATGCCCGCCCGCGCCCATTTTCGCAGATTTTCACGCTCGCATGTTCGCCTGCGGCAGCAGGAAAGCCTGCGCATCGCCGATGAGGCGGGAGGCTCTTCAGCTCTTTTTCATAGCAGCTCTGTATTTTTCCAGTGTGTATCTGCCTCTCTTCCGGGTCCCTCTTCCGTACTGGATCGCTGCCTTCGGGCAGCGGTTGATGCATGCCGTGCAGTGGGTGCAGTTTCCATTCCATCTGGGCTTTCTGCCTTCCATCGTGATATTCCCTAAGGGACATACCCGCGCACACAGGCCGCATCCGATGCAGGTTTCGTCCACTGTAAACTTTTCATCCCGAACGAAGTGCTTGTAGTACGCGTTCAGTATTGGCAGGATCATGATGTATTCCAGTGTGTTGACAGGAAAGACTGGGAGTGTCTGCTCCTTCTGAATCAGTTTCCCGTACTGGGCAAGGAGGCTGTCTGCCTTCTGAAGCTGCTGCTGAATCTCAGCCTCGTCCTGAAGGTTGAAAAACAGAATAAGGTTCCGCGGCATGGTGATGTGTCCGGCACCCATATAGTGCTTTCCCTTCAGGCGGCATAGTCCGGGGAGAAGCTTCGGCGCGATGCTCCCGCCTTTTTCATTCCCGCCCAGGGTGATGATGAAGTAGAAACGCGGATCCCCTTCAAAGGTCGATGCCCGGATGAATTTCGCAAAGATCTTTGGGAGATAGCCGATATAGATCGGGGAGCAGAAGATCCATGGACGGCTGCTGTGGAAATGCCCGGCTTTCTTCTGACGCATGTAGACAGATACATCAACGAGTTCGTCCCCCAGCATCTTCCCCAGTGTTTCCGCACAGTATCTGGTATTTCCCGTCCCGGAAAAATAGAATATCATGATCGCCCTCCCCCTCTTCTGGCTCGCGCGCTTCTGAAAAATCTGCCTGAGCAGAGCAGCTATTCTGGATCTGAGTATAACAGGGGGCAGCTAAGAAAACAAAAGGCGCTGGCATACAGCCGATTGGAAAGTCGACAGGAAAGCGCAGAAAAAAGCTTGGAAAAGACGTAACTGTCCAGTCCGCTTTGCGCACTGGCTGCGCAAAGCGAGGCAATACCGTTCAAACGCAAAGGCCGGGCGCACTATGTATGCGACGATAGGAGCCTGCGCCCGGCCTTGTACCTGGAAAGGAGCCTGCGACTGGACAGGTACAAAAAGATCAAAGAGGCGGGAGAGGGAGCAGGCCGGGGGATCCTGACATGCCTGCCCAGCTCTGGTGAGATCTCCCTCCGAATGCTATAATCCAGGTTCGTATCACAAACCATTCAGGCAAGCAAAATAAAGGAGAAAATATGACAAGAGAGGGAGGCAGGTTTTTTCATTGGCTGAAGAGGAGCGTCTTCCTGGCGCTTTTTCTGGCTTTCTTTTTCGGCGTCCCTGCCTCAGCCATGACACCAGCGACGATTTCTGTTGGGCAGATCACGAATCCTTTGTCAGTCATTATCTATGTGGGGGACTCCAGGACTTACGCGCTGTATTCCATGGGCAGCGCATCGAGAAAGGTGAACGACGTCTTCATCAGCAAGGGCGGAGGCGTTGTGGAGGAAATTCTGAAGTACCCGCTGTATAGCTATCTGAAGGCAGCCATCAAAAGGTTTCCCAGTGCCCCGGTGATTCTGAATTTCGGCGTAAACGGAATGCAGGGGAATGAGGACGGGAAGAACATCGTGCTGGTGTATCAGAAGCTGTTCAAGTCCTTTCCAAGGACAAGGTTCTTTGTGGAGAGTATCAATCCGACAGCTTTCAGAGCGGGGATACACAGCAACAGGAAAGTGCTTGCGATCAATAAAACCCTGAGCAGGTCTTTTCCTGGCCGTTATATCGACTGCTATAATTACCTGTTGAATAAGGGGATTGTCAATCTGAACGGCACAAAGGGCTTTCTGAGCCGCGACAGATTGCACTATAACTGGGCGACCTGCAGGGAGATTCTGACAGCCACCAGGGGGTGGATTACTGTGAAACTCACCGGACACGCCCTGACACGGAAGTAACGAGATTCTGGGCTTGAGATGCACAGCATGCAGAGAAAGCGTTCTCTCCTTGCCTTTTCGCTCTGAGACGGGCGCTATTTCGTTTATACCCGCGAGCGTGAGAATTTGCGATGAAATTGGCGCGAGCGGGCATATACCGGTGAAACACCTGGCAAATTCAAATGGTTCCCGGTATAGGACCAGGAGCCTGTCTCTGGCTGAATACCTACAGGCGTCTGTGAATGGACAGGTACAGAATATGAGGGACTTCTGAAGGGAGAAGGAGGCCATGCTCTTTGGCCCGGAGGAAGGCTTTCAGGCAAAAGGGCAGCGCTGGATTACCCGGTCGTGCCCTTTCTTTTTATGCTATACTGAGATGATTCAGAGCAGGCTTTCATTTGCCTGCATCCGGAGTCTTTTGAGGAGTCATGGGATCTATTGCCTGTTTGGGGAGTAAAAGGATGAGCTGGCACCATGCATTTGAGCTGATGTGCTTTTTGATTGTTGGAATCATGCTCGCAGAGATTTTTTTTAGCCGTGCGCGGAATGACCTTTTCCTCTTTTTGACTGCCGCGCTGATCTGCTATATCTGTGAAACAGCCGTGGTGAGTCTGACAGATCTCTATCATTATCGTCCAGACTTCTGGCTTTCCATCGGATTTCCTCCAGATGCGATCCCCCTCTTCGTCGGGCTTATATGGGGCGGACTCACGGTACAATGCCTCAGACTGGCGCAGAAGCTTCACCTGAAGTGGGCCTGGACCGCTCTCATGACAGGCTTTTTCATTGTCACAACGGAACTTTTTCTGGATGTGGTGGCCATGCGTTTAGCTGGCGGCTTTCTGGTCTGGGAGGGGAGGGAAATCAGTCTGAAAATCGACCAGCACGCGTTTATGGGTGTGATCTGGATCCGCTTTTTCGGCTGTATGGCAGAGACATTTGCCGTGGCATATCTGACTTTGGAGAAGAGAAGACGAGTCAATGAGAATGACTGGAAGGGCCAGTGGAAAGCTTTGGGTAAGATCACAGGCTGCGTGCTTCTGATCACAGGAGTCATCAGCCTCCTGGGGCACTGGCTCAATCGCGTGACGAATGACTGCTTCTCTGTGACTTTATTCTTTCTGCTCTGGTGCCTGTGTCTGATCCACCTGGTGCAGGACCTGCTCCGGGATTCTCCAAAGCCATCCCTGAAGGCACTGACATTTCGGAAGGTGTCCGGGATGCTGTTCTGGAGTGTGATCTATCTCTATAGTCTCCTGGGGATTCTCTCTCTGGGAATTGCCAGGGTCTATCCGGTCTACCTGCTGATGGGCGTCGCCGCTTACCTTGTCAGTCTGCTCCTCTGTCTGGCGGGAAAGGACTGAGAGAACCCGTGATACCGGGAAACATTTGGTATTTTCCAGGTGCTTTCCCAGGAGATGCCCGCTCGCTCATTTTCTTTGAATGCG
>CADBUA010000602.1 GCA_902797665.1 uncultured Lachnospiraceae bacterium
GGAATGCCGGGAGGTCCAGGAATGCCGGGAGGTCCAGGAATGCCGGGAGGTCCAGGAATGCCGGGAGGTCCGGGAATGCCGGGAGGTCCGGGAATGCCGGGAGGTCCAGGGATGCCGGGCGGTCCAGGGATGTCCGGTGGCGGACCGGGCGGGATGGCGCAGGATGTGATGCTTCAGTATATCGATGATGACCCTGACAGTTACTCCAATATCTTTGACAACGCCAAGACCGACCTGACTGAGACGGACAAAACACGCCTCATCGCCTCCCTGAAGGCACTCTCCTCCTATGAAAATCTGGAAGAGGTCCTGGATCTGGAGGAGGTTCTCCGCTATTTCGTTGTCCACACCTTTGTGGTGAACAGGGACTCCTACACCGGGAGCATGATTCACAACTATTACCTCTATGAGGAGGACGGTAAGCTCTCGATACTGCCCTGGGATTACAACCTGGCTTTCGGGGCCTTCCAGAGTGCTGACGCAAAGAGCGCAGTCAATGACCCCATTGACACACCGGTGACCGGCGGGAATCTGGATGCCCGCCCCATGGTGGGCTGGATCTTCAGCAGTGAAGAGTATACGGAGAAGTACCATGCGCTTTACAGTGAGTTTATTCAGACCTGTTGGGAGAGCGGATATATGCTGGACCTCATTGAGGAGACAGAAGCGCTGATTTCACCCTATGTGGAGAAGGATCCAACGAAGTTCTGCGATTTTGAAGCGTTTGAAAAGGGTGTGGAGGCTTTGAAGACCTTTGTCTGTCTCCGGGCGGAGAGTGTAAAGGGGCAGCTTCAGGGGGACATCCCCTCTACAGGTGATGGCCAGGAGGCGGATTCCAGCGCTCTCGTTGACGCATCGGATCTTTCCATCTCCGACATGGGGACGATGGAAAGCGGCGCTGAAGGGGCCGGGCAGATGCCAGGGATGATGAGAGGCCCAATGGGGCAGGCTGAAGAGAGCGGGATCTTTCCGGGCTCTTTGCCAGGCTCTCCCGCTGAGATGCCCGCTTTCCCGGGAAGCGGAGAGACGGAGTTCGCATCCGGGGGGAAAGATCAGGCAGAGGAAGGCGCAAAGGCGGAGACTGAGGCAGAGGAGCACAAATGAGAGAGAGCGGGGGAGACAGGGCAAAAGTCTGCTGCTTCCCCTTGTGACGCGCGGGCAAAGAGATGCCAGGAAACGCACCTGGGAGATCCGCGCGTTCTGGTATAGAGGAGGGAGATCCATGGAACTGAGCAGGGAGAAACTTGCCCATATGGAGGATGCCGCCCGGGGGGCGGGGGAGATCATCAGGAAGGCGCATGAGACAGAGCTTCTGGTGGAGAACAAGGAGGGCCATGCAAACTTTGTCACCCAGTACGACAGAAGTGTGCAGGAATACCTGACGGAACGCCTTTCCAGGGTTCTTCCGGATGCGCGGTTTCTGGGGGAGGAGAACGGGATGGATCTCTTCACCCCGGAGGATGAGAAGGGCTGGCTTTTTGTCATCGACCCCATCGACGGGACTACGAACTTCATGCATAAGCTGCATCCCCATGTGACCTCCATCGGGCTTTTCCTGGACGGAAAGCCCTTCGCGGGGGTGATCTTCGTGCCGGAGACCGGACAGATGTTCTCCGCCATGAGGGGGCAGGGAGCCTTTGAGAACGGGAGAAGGATTCATTCTTCGCCGCGCCCTCTGAGCGAACAGGTCATCTTTGCCGGAAGCTCCGGCTATTCGATGGAGGCCGCGAAGCTGGCCCAGCAGCTGGCCTTTGAGTTCCAGAAAAAATGCCATGGGGTTCGGACCTCCGGTTCCGCGGCCTACAACCTCTGCATGGTTGCCTCCGGCCGGGCTGGCCTTTACTTTGAGTCCCGGCTGGGCCTTTGGGACTTTGCGGCCGGCGCCATCATTCTGGAGGAGGCTGGCGGGAAGATTACAGACTGGTACGGGGAGCCCCTCTCCTTCCGGGGAAGCTCCGCTGTGCTTGCCCGCTCGGGCGGGATTCTCGATGGGGAGCTCCCGGATCTGGCATCCTGCATGGATACGCTGAAAGGCCTTCTTGAAAATCCGGGCGGGGAGCTTTCGGATGAGGAAGTGGCCGGAATTCTGGACAGTTTGAGGCAGCGCAGGGAGACGGTTACGACGGTGGAGTCTCTGACCGCGGGAATGATTTCCGCCCGCATGGCGGATATCCCGGGAAGCTCGGATGTTCTGAAGATGGCTTTGGTGACGTACTCAGACGCGGCCAAGGAAAGTCTGGCTGGCGTCTCCGCGAAGACCCTGAAAGCGCACAGCGCTGTGAGCGCGGAGACGGCCCGGGAGATGGCGGAAGGCGGCGCGAAGAAGGCGGGAGCCAGTGCCGCGCTCTCCGCGACCGGATACGCCGGCCCGCCGGCAGGACCGGAGGATGACACGGTTGGCAGGGTCTTTCTTGGGTGCTTTTACCGAGGCAGCACGGAAGTGGAGGAGCATCAGTACACAGGGAGTCGGAATCAGGTGCGGGGGAAGGCCAGAGATGATGCCCTGAGGATGTTAAGGAGACGCCTTTCAGATGAATGATTTCCGCAGCCATCCATTCTGCTCTGCTGCTCTGCGCAGTTTGCGCTGCGCGTGGGAATACAGGACAGAAGGTGGGGGGCAGATTTCCTTGGGCGACAGGAGCCTGCGCCCGGCTTTGCTGCTGAAAGTGTCTGCGACTGGACAGCTGCGAAATTTTTTCGGAAAACTCTTAAATTTTCAGCAGGATTTACAGATAAACCTTGACACTCCCATCTGATTTTAGTAAAATTTCTCGCGATCATGGTGTCAGACAAAAGGTGCCTGACACCTTTTTGATTTTGACCACTATGCAAACGCCTGGGAGGAGGTACATGATGAAAAAGTTATTTATGGTGATTCTCAGCGGGATTCTGGCGTCTTCGATGGCTCTGCCGGCATTTGCGTCCGACAAGACCTGGATCATCGCAACAGACACGGTTTTCAAGCCCTTTGAGTATACAGACGAGAACGGCGATTTCGTCGGCATTGATGTCGAGCTGCTCGCGGCCATCGCGAAGGATCAGGGCTTTCAATATGAGCTTCGGAGTCTGGGCTGGGATTCCGCGATTGCGGCCTGCCAGGCAGGACAGGCGGACGGTATGATTGCCGGCGCCTCGATCACCGACGAGCGCAAGGCGTCCGGCTGGATGTTTTCCGACGGCTACTTCAACGCGACGCAGTCCATGACTGTGAAGAAGGGTTCTGATATCGCAGGATTTGAGGATCTCAAGGGGAAGACTGCCGGGGTCAAGACCGGGACCCAGGGCGCCGCCTACGCGGAGAGCCTGCAGG
Organism: uncultured Lachnospiraceae bacterium; assembly: GCA_902797665.1. Taxonomy (GTDB): domain Bacteria; phylum Bacillota; class Clostridia; order Lachnospirales; family Lachnospiraceae; genus Porcincola. The sequence goes on from CADBUA010000602.1 coordinate 3,311, forward strand.
ATACTTACGACTTCGAGATCACCTATTATGAGGATTCACCGACCATGTATCAGGCAGTTCTGGGCGGACAGGCAGCGGCCTGCTTCGAGGATACGCCGATCATGGCTGCCTCCATTCAGACTGGAGATCTGGACCTTCAGATCGTGCAGGCTACCGCCAATGAGGGGGCTCCGTATGGCTTCGCGATCTTCGACGAGGACAAGCAGGAGCTTCTGGACATGTTCAACCGAGGCCTTGAGAACATCAAGGCGGACGGAACCTATGACAAGGTCATCGCTGATTATCTCGGCGAGGACGCGGTTCCTTCTGCGGCGGAGACCGAGGCGGAGACTGAGGCAGAGTAATCGGCACATGAATGCTTTAGGCCCGATCCGGGCCTGATGACGATGGAAAGAGGGCTGCCGCAGTACTGCGGCAGCCTCACTTTTTATCCGAAGCTGAAAAGAAAGGAATTGTCCAGGCAGCTTTGCGCACTTTCAGGCGTGCGTGAGAACCCGGAAACAGAATGGGCGGAAGCGGGCATATACCGGTGAAACACCCGGCAGATCTGAATGGCTCCCGGGATAAAGAGTAAGAGCATTGA
>CADBUA010000603.1 GCA_902797665.1 uncultured Lachnospiraceae bacterium
ATCTTTTCCACCAGATCATCGGTTTCATGGATTCCAGCGGTATCCGTAATCACCAGTGTGATCCCTTCCACGGTCACATTCTCCGTGAGGATGTCCCTGGTTGTTCCCGCGATCTCGGTGACAATCGCCCTTTCATGTCCAAGAAGGAGGTTCATCAAAGAGCTTTTCCCGGCATTCGGTTTCCCGACAATCACCGTGTGGATTCCCTCCTGGACAAGGATCCCCTCCCGGGCATTTCTGATCATCGTCTGAATCTGTGAAACCCATTTTTTGTTCTTTGTTTCAAGTTCAGGAATAAACTCCTCATAGGAGAGGTGCTCTGGGTCATCGATTGCAGCTTCGATATGAGCGGTTTCATAGAGGATCTCTTCCATGAGAGACTGGATCTTCCGATGCACACCGCCCCGTATGTTCTTCAGAGAATTCTTCAGGGCCAGGTCATTTTTCGCCTCGATCACATCCATGACTGCTTCAGCCGAGGACAAATCAATCCTTCCATTGAGGAAAGCCCTTTTAGTGAATTCTCCAGGTTCAGCCAGCCGCGCCCCCGAAAAGATCACCGCCTCCAGGACCCTTCGGAGCGCCAAAGCAGAACCATGGCAATTGATCTCCACAACATCCTCAGCCGTATAAGTTCTCGGAGACCGCATGACAGAAACCAGAACTTCATCGATCACATCACCTGCTGACAGGATAGAAGACAGGGATTTTCTTTCTGTCTCCCCAGGCTTTCTCTCTCCCAGCCTTCCTGAATCCCAGGACTCTGCTCTCTCTTGATCACGCAGACCCTCCGCCCCTGCCTTCTCTCTCTCCATCTCCTCAGGCCAGACAATAAAGCCATAGTGAATCGTATGAGAGGGGACATCTGAAAGCTTTGTTCTTCCACCCTTTGACCGGTAAATTCGATCAGTAATTGAAACAGCAGAAGGTCCGCTGATCCGGATGATTCCGATCCCCGACTCACTTACAGCCGTAGAGATCGCGGCAATGGTATCTTCTTCCCCGTAAAACATAAGCTCCCCTGAAAAAACAAGGCCGGAGATTATGTTCGCCAGCCCTGTTCTCAATCTTCTTTTGTCTGAAAGAGTAGAAAAAACAGATTCTCAACCCTTAAGCTCTCAACTACCTGAACTCAGGATTCACAATCCTCTCTCCATATCGCAAAGCTTAAAACAATACAGTTTAACCAACACTAATAATAATATAATATAATACGACACAATGTATCATTATATTATTATCATATGGTGTTGTATGATATGACAATATCACAAACTAACGGCATAGATAAAGATAAGATTAAAGTAAATGTCTGAAATAACAATAGCAAATATTATAAATATAAGATACTATTCCCTCTTATCTCTCTGTTATTCCCATTATTTACATTACTCTTCTGTCGTAAAGTTTTCTGAGTTTCCTTCAAAGTTCTCAGTACGCTCAGATTCCTCTCGGCCATAGAAGCTATTTTCTCGATCGCCGTAGTCCTCATAGCGCTTCCGGCCGTATCCTGACCTTCCAGCGCTTCTTCCGCCTCTCTGGCCATAACCGCCTCTGCCACCGCGTGAAGAACGATAGCTTCCTCTCATGGATCTCCGCTCCCCATACTTTCTCTCGAGGGCATCCAGATCCGCGTCCTTCTTCAAGGTTACGACCACCTTGCGGTCCGGTTCTTCCCCCTCAGAGTGTGTCGTCACAAAGGGATCATCCTGCAGTGCGGAGTGGATAATCCGTCTCTCGTATGGATTCATCGGCTCCAGAGCGACTGGCTGCCTGGTCTTTTTTACCTTGATGGCGATGTTTTTGGCCAGGTTCTCCAGGGTCGCCTTCCTTCTCTCGCGGTAGTTCTCCGTGTCGAGCTTAACCCGTACATAGTAAGGCTTTCCCTTGTTCACGACAAGGCTTGTCAGATACTGCAGAGAATCCAGCGTCTGTCCTCTCTTGCCGATCAGAAGGCCCATCTCTTCTCCGTCCATCTTGACGTTCAGAACCTCTCCGTCATAGTTGGAGGACAGCTCAACCTTCATCCCCATGGCCGCGTAGACATCCCGAAGGAAGCCTTCCGCCCGCTCAATCGCCTCACTCGGATCATCGAGGGGCTTAATGTCAGAGTTCCGCTTCTGTCTGGCACGCTCCACCGTATCTGTCATCTCGACATCTACGCCAGATCCTGCCTTCTGGGCCGAATTCTTCTGAGAAGCTTTCTTTCCTCCCTCACGGGAGGCCTTTCTGGAATGTCCTTCTTTCTTTGGAGAAGCCTTTGGCGTTTCCGTCCTGGGCGCTTCTGTCTTCGGTTCCTCGTCTTTCTGAGTTTCCGCCTTCGGAACCTCAGCCTTCTTTCGCATTTCTTCCTCAGGCTTTTGGGAGACAGCTTCTTCCACCTTCAACTCAGCTTTGATGCTCTCCGGCTCCCTCGCCACCTTGGCGAAATCGAGATCAAGATCCTCGTCAGGGGTCTTTCTCCTTGCCTCAACCAGCGCATCCTTTGCGCCGATCCCGAGAAAGCCCTTGGACTCACGCTCAATGATCGTATACTCAATGTTATCGCTGCTGGTGCCCAGCGCGATAGCCGCGTTCATGATCGCGTCATCAACTGTCCTGCCGCTGACTCTGATGAAATCACTCATACACAATCCTCATCTTTCTTATACCCAGATGCGCTGTCTCTCCCAAGCGCATCAAGGGTACATGCCCGCCTGTGAGATATTTCCCTGCGGGTATCTCTCCGCCATCCTGACCGATAAGTCAGAAAGGCCTCCGGGCTGTTTCCGGATCATACTTATTTCTTCTGATGGGCCTTGTTGTATACAGAGACCATGTTTGCCTTCTCTGCCAGAGATCCAGGCCTGAACTCTCCTTTCACCTGTCCGGCATCGTCAGCAATATTGCGGGCCTCCTTCTGGATGCTCTTTGCGCGATCTCTTCTGGCCTGTGCCTCAACATCGATCTGTCTGGTATTGATGGAGGCATTCCGCTGAATCGCCTGGACAGAAACCCCGCCCATCTTCTCCATCTTCGCCTTGTTTTTCTCAATGTTCTTCTGGATCAGGGCATTCATGTCCTCCTTGGCCAGCTGTTTGTTGATGAACACCTGCTGGACCGTACGGACAACAGCGCTGGCAATCCAGTAGATCCCCATACCAACCGGGAGCGTCAGACAGAAGAATGCCGACATCAGCGGCATGACATTGTTCATGGTCTTCATGGTCTGGGTCGACTGGTCATTGGCCTGGGGATTCCCGCCCATCTGCATGGACAGCTGAACAGAGAGCCACTGGGTAAAGGCAGCCAGAACCGGAATCAGGACAGCGCCGATCACAACCCAGACGCTCGCATGGTTCTTGATGATATTCATGGGGTTGTCCGCGATGTTCAGCCCCAGGAAGTTGTTCATCTTCGCCATGGTTCCTTCACAGGCAGAGATGGTCTTCGTAAGTTCCGGGAACTCGGAAGTCAGTTCTGTCCAGTTCTGTGGCCGGAACTTGTACAGGGTATCGATGATCGTATCTGTCGTGAAGGCATTGTTGATGGTCATCGCCTGAATGGAGCTGGCGATCCCTTTCAGATACTCCTCCGCTCCAGCAGTCTCCACGAGTTTTGATGCCAGCGGCATAAAGACCTGCTTCACCTGATCTACATAGGCCGGAACGTTCATGATCACGCGGTAGAGCGGGAACAGGATCAGCATCTGAAGCGCCAGCTGGACACAGGATCCGGCCGGATTGACCCCGTACTTCGCGTAAATCTGCTGCGTCTCCTCGTTCATCTTCTGCATGGAGACCTGATCGTTCTTTCCCTTATACTTGGCCTGAACTGCATTCAGTTCCGGCTGCATCAGGGGTGTCATACGGGAGAACTTCTGCTGACGGTAGGTCAGCGGCAACATAAGCATCAGGATCACAATGGTGAAGAGAATGATGCATAGGCCAATGTTCGCC
>CADBUA010000604.1 GCA_902797665.1 uncultured Lachnospiraceae bacterium
CACTTTCGATGGGACGCGTATGTCGGGTGAAGCTGCCTGACTGCTGTCATATATCAAAACTTCTGTGCTTCCCGGCACAGTTTTCTGCTGGGAGATGGGGGGTGAATCCGGATGGAAGAGCTGGAACTGAAGTATGTAATGAACAGGATGCCCAAAAGTGAGGACAGAAACCTGCCGCTCATGTCTCTGGAGGAGGTGAGGCGGGCCAGAGCGTTTCACGAGAGCTTTCCACAGTACAGGGAGACCGCGCTGGCGGATCTGTCCCATATGGCCGAGTATCTGGGCCTCGGGGGCATTTATGTCAAGGACGAACGCTGGAGGTTTGGACTGAATGCTTTCAAAGTCCTGGGCGCGTCTTACGCGATGGCACGCTACATCGCCAAGGAGACCGGAGAGGGGGAGAAGGCCCTGTCCTACGATTATCTGACCTCTCCGGAGCTGGAGCGTGAATTCAGCGGGGCAACCTTCTTCACGGCTACTGACGGCAATCATGGCCGGGGGGTTGCCTGGGCCGCAAAACGCCTTCACCAGAAGGCCGTCGTCCACATGCCCAAGGGCTCCTCAAAAGCCCGCTATGACAACATCGCCAAGGAGGGAGCCAGAGTCACCATCGAGGATATGAACTATGACGATTGTGTCCGCCTGGCAGCCAGGGAAGCAGGACAGATCGCGCACGGTGTGGTAGTGCAGGATACCGCCTGGGAGGGCTACACCGACATCCCGGGCTGGATCATGCAGGGGTACGGGACCATCTCCGACGAGGCCATCGAGCAGCTCCAGGAGGTGGAAGTTCTCCGTCCTACCCACATCATTGTCCAGGCGGGGGTCGGCTCTCTGGCTGCCTCTGTGGTCGGATATTTCGCCAACCGCTTCCCGGACCATCCACCGAAGTTCATCATTGTGGAGGCGGAAGCGGCCAATTGCCTCTACCAGGGCGCCCTGAAGGGCAGCGGCGAGAGCGCCGTGGTCAAGGGGGATCTGAAAACGATTATGGCGGGGCTTGCCTGCGGGGAGCCCAACATTCTGGGCTGGGACATCCTGAGAAACCACGCGGACTGCTTTATTTCCGCCGTGGACTGGGTGGCTGCCAAAGGGATGCGCGTTCTGGCCGTTCCGCTCAAAGGGGACCCGGTGGTGGTCTCGGGTGAGTCGGGCGCCGTGGGGATGGGCGTTCTGGCGCAGATCATGATGCATGATGCCTTCACCGATCTGAGAAAGGAACTGGATCTTGGAAAGAACTCCCAGGTACTGCTTTTCTCGACAGAGGGCAACACAGACCCGGACTACTACAGAAGAGTCGTCTGGGATGGGGCTTACGGAATCAGGGAAAATGAATGACAAGGGGGATCGCATGGATCTGGATTACGGGAAGATTAAGGAACTGGCGGAGAGCTACAGGGCGGACATGACAGCCTTCCTCAGGAAGATGATCGCCTTTCCATCGGAGAGCTGCGAGGAGAAGAATGTCGCCCTGGCGATTGTCGATGAGATGAAGAAGCTGGGTTTCGATGCGGCTGGAACGGATGGCCTGGGCAATGCCATCGGCTGGATGGGACGGGATGGAAACATTGGGGATGACCTGAAGATTATCGCCATCGATGGCCATATCGACACGGTCGGCATCGGAAACCGGGACAACTGGACAGCGGATCCCTACGAGGGCTATGAGGATGACGAGGTCATCTACGGCCGCGGCGGATCGGATCAGGAGGGCGGCGTCGCCTCCGCGGTCTACGGAACAAAGATTATGAAGGAACTGGGGCTGATCCCTGAGGGGTATAAGATCATGGTAGTCGGCTCCGTCATGGAGGAGGACTGCGACGGTCTCTGCTGGCAGTATATCGTGAACAAGGACAAGATCCGTCCGGAGTTTGTCATCTCCACGGAGCCGACCGATGGCGGGATCTACCGCGGACATCGCGGCCGTATGGAAATCCGGGTGGATGTCCACGGGGTTTCCTGCCACGGGAGCGCGCCGGAACGCGGGGACAACGCGATCTACAAGATGGCTGATATCATCAATGATATTCGCGCGTTGAACAACAACGACTGCACGGAGAGCACTGCCATCAAGGGCCTGGCCAAGATGCTGTCGCCCAGGTTCAACCCGGACCACTATGAGGATGCCCGCTTCCTGGGCAGGGGCACCTGTACAGTTTCCCAGATCTTCTACACCTCCCCCAGCCGCTGCGCTGTGGCGGATTCCTGTTCCATATCCGTTGACCGCCGCATGACGGCAGGAGAGACCTGGGACAGCTGCCTGAAGGAGATTGAGGATCTGCCGGCGGTTCAGAAGTACGGAGAGGATGTCAAAGTATCCATGTATATGTACAGCCGCCCATCCTGGACCGGCGAGGTCTATGAGACGGAAGCTTATTTCCCGACCTGGATCAACAAGGAAAACGCAGCCCATGTGAAGGCTTTGACCGACGCCCATAAGGCACTGTTCGGAGACAGGCGCTATTCTCCGGAGAGCCAGAAGGCGCTCCGCGACAGACCGCTGGTGGACAAGTGGACCTTTTCAACCAACGGCGTGGCCATCCAGGGACGTTATGGAATTCCGTGCGTCGGCTTCGGACCCGGCGCGGAGTCCCAGGCGCACGCCCCCAACGAGATCACCTGGAAGCAGGATCTGGTCAACGCGGCAGCTCTGTACGCGGCGGCCATCGCCATCTATCCGAGTGAAGAGAAGATCGGGGACGCTACGGTCTTCCGCGCCGGAAAGACCAACAACGATATCCTGTGACTGACAGGGCTTCCGCTGCCGGGAAAAACCCGGCACTGGGGATTCCCGGTATAGAAGCTGAAACAGAGAGCAAAGCGGATGGCGGAAGAAAGATCCGCAGGAAAAACAGGAAGGACGAAAACGGTATGGAACAGACATTGAAGACATTTATTGATAAGCTGAATACCCTGAACTTCAAGGACATGTATGAGGGGAACTTCTTCCTCACCTGGGATAAGACCGACGATGAGATTGCCGCTGTCTTTGCGGTGGCGGATGCGCTGAGGTTCCTGAGAGAGCAGAATATCTCCACCAGGATCTTTGACTCGGGCCTTGGGATCTCCATCTTCCGGGACAATTCCACCAGAACCCGTTTCTCTTTCGCCTCGGCCTGCAACCTGCTTGGCCTTGAGGTTCAGGATCTCGATGAGAAGAAGAGCCAGATTGCTCATGGGGAGACAGTCCGCGAGACAGCCAACATGATCTCCTTCATGGCGGATGTCATCGGCATCCGGGACGACATGTATATCGGCAAGGGCCACACGTACCAGCAGTCTGTCGTGGACGCGGTCACCCAGGGCTATCAGGACGGGATCCTGGAGCAGAAGCCGACCTTGGTCAACCTGCAGTGTGACATCGATCATCCGACCCAGTGCCTGGCGGATATGGAGGAGATCATCCATTACTTCGGCGGTGTGGAGAACCTGAAGGGGAAAAAGCTGGCCATGAGCTGGGCGTACTCACCCAGCTACGGGAAGCCCCTGTCCGTCCCACAGGGGGTCATCGGCCTGATGACCCGCTTCGGCATGGACGTGGTTCTGGCACATCCGGAAGGATACGATGTCTTCCCGGAGGTAGAGGAGATTGCCAGAAAGAACGCGGCAAAGAGCGGAGGAAGCTTCTCCAAGGTCAACAGCATGGCTGAGGCCTTCGAAGGAGCGGACATCGTCTATCCCAAGAGCTGGGCGCCCTTCGCGGCAATGGAGAAGAGAACGGATCTCTACGGAAAGGGTGACTTTGATGGGATCAGTGCCCTGGAGAAGGAGCTTTTGTCTCACAACGCCAGGTTCATGGACTGGAGCTGCACGGAGGAGCTGATGAAGAGCACGAAGGATGGCAAGGCTCTTTACCTGCACTGCCTGCCAGCGGACATCAGCGGTGTCAGCTGTGAGAAGGGGGAAGTGGACGCTTCCGTCTTCAACCGCTATATCGAGCCGCTTTACAAGGAAGCTTCTTACAAGCCTTATATCATCGCAGCCATGATCTTTCTGGCCAAAGTGAAGGATCCGCAGGACTTGCTCCAGAAGCTCTATGATCGAAAGACCCCGCGCAGGCTTCTGTGACGGATTGGGCAGAGAGGATTTTATGGCAGAGAGAGTTGTCATCGCCCTGGGCGGAAACGCCCTGGGCAATAACCTGCCGGAACAGATGATCGCGTCGCACCAGACAGCGAGAGCGATCGCGGATCTGATTCAGGAAGGGTATGAAGTCGTTATCGCACATGGAAACGGACCTCAGGTCGGCATGATTCAGAATGCCATGACCGAACTGGTCCGATCGGATCCTGAGAAGTATATCACGGTTCCCCTCTCGGTATGTGTGGCCATGAGCCAGGGCTACATCGGTTATGACCTGCAGAACGCGCTGAGAGAGGAGCTGCTGGACCGGGGGATTGACCGCGGGGTGGCTACTGTGCTGACGCAGGTGGAGGTGGATCCGGAGGACCCGGCCTTCAGGCATCCGACCAAGCCCATCGGTGCTTTTATGTCAAAGGAAGAGGCTGAGAAGCTGGTTTTGGAGCGTGACTATGAGGTCATGGAGGATGCTGGCAGGGGCTGGAGGCGCGTGGTTGCTTCCCCCAGGCCGGTCTCCATTGTGGAGATCGGGACCATCAGCTCTCTGGTGGAGACGGATCATGTGGTCATTGCCTGCGGAGGAGGCGGTATCCCGGTCTTCCGTACAGACGGGCATCACCTGAAGGGGGCCGCAGCCGTCATCGACAAGGATTTCGCGGCTGAGAAGATGGCTGAAATGCTGGACGCGGATTATCTGATCATCCTGACAGCTGTCGAGAAGGCGGCCATCCATTTTGGAAAGCCGGACCAGGAGGATCTCTCCGATCTTTCCTGTGAGAAGGCCAGGGAGTATATCGAGGCAGGAGAGTTTGCTCCCGGCTCCATGCTCCCCAAAATTCAGGCGGCTGTGCAGTTCGCGGAGTCAAAGCCGGGCCGCAGGTCCCTGATCACCCTGCTTGAGAAGGCGGCGGAGGGCATCGCAGGGAAGACTGGCACGGTCATCCATACCTGAGCACCCATGCGGGAAGACCCTGGAGCACATAGATCCATAGATAGG
>CADBUA010000605.1 GCA_902797665.1 uncultured Lachnospiraceae bacterium
CGCCAGCGCCGAAGGCAGCAGAAGCCCCGGCAAAGGCTGCAGCGCCAGCGCCGAAGGCAGCAGAAGCCCCGGCAAAGGCTGCAGCGGCAGCACCGAAGGCAGAAGCCCCGGCAAAGGCTGCAGCGGCAGCGCCGAAGACAGCAGAGGCCCCGGCACAGGCCGAAGTGCCAGATGTGGCAGCGGCTCTGAAAGTCTCAGCTGAGCCAGCCTCCGCTGAGGCATCCGCATCGCAGATCGAGCCATCTCTGTCACCGCAGGCATCCGGCATGCAGGAACGGAAGCCTCTTTATTCCAATGGGAATGCCAATCTCAATGGCAATCCCAATCCCAATGCCAATACCGGCAGCTATGGCAGCAGTTACAGCAGACCGCAGCAGGGGTATGGGCAGAGCTCCTACAACCGCAGCAGCGGCTACAGTTCGCAGCGGCCTGTACGCGCGAATCAGCCGGGCACTCCTGTTCGAAATACCCGCCCGGATTATGGTCAGAACCCGGGTTCCTATCAGAACCAGACATCTCAGAGCACAGGACAGAACTACAGCTCTGACTTCCGCCAGAGCGACGACTTTCAGAACATGTCCGGCAGTGACAGACCGCCGATGGAGCTTCGGGATCTCGATTCCGGAAAGGAAGTTCGGGGCATCCTGGAGGTGCTCACGGATGGCTATGGCTTCATCCGCTCCAACAACTACCTGCCGGGGGATCAGGACGTGTATGTCTCGCCCTCCCAGATCCGGAAGTTCGGCCTCAGGACCGGCGACATGATCAGCGGCAACACCAGAGTCCGGGGGCAGCAGGAGAAGTTCTCCGCCCTCCTGTATGTGAAGACCATCAACGATCTGGCGCCGGCGGAATCGGCCAGGCGCTTCCAGTTTGAGAACATGACGCCGATCTTCCCCAACGAGCGCCTGCATATGGAGCGCACCCCGCGTGAGCTGGCCATGCGCATCGTGGATCTGATCTCTCCCATCGGCAAGGGCCAGAGGGGGATGATCGTCTCCCCGCCCAAGGCCGGGAAGACCACGCTGCTCAAGGACATCGCCAGATCGCTCCTGAAGAACAACCCGGAGATGCACATCATCATTATGCTGATCGATGAGCGCCCGGAGGAAGTCACGGACATCCGGGAGGCCATCATCGGGGACAATGTCGAGGTTCTCTATTCGACCTTCGATGAGACCGTGGACCATCACCGCAGGGTGGCGGAGATGGGCATTGAGCGGGCAAAGCGCTTAGTCGAGCTTCGGCAGGATGTCACAATCCTTCTGGATTCGATTACCCGCCTGACCCGTGCCTACAACCTGATTGTCCCGCCGTCCGGCAGGACCCTGTCCGGTGGAATTGACCCTGCGGCTCTGCATCCGCCGAAGAAGTTCTTCGGCGCTGCCCGCAACGTGCGCGAGGGCGGCAGCCTGACGATTCTGGCCACAGCGCTGGTGGATACCGGCTCCAAGATGGATGACGTGGTCTACGAGGAGTTCAAGGGCACCGGCAACATGGAGCTGGTTCTGGACCGCAGGCTTTCGGAGCGGCGGGTCTTCCCGGCCATCGATATCCAGAAGTCCGGAACCCGGAAGGAGGATCTCCTGCTCGACGCGAATGAAATGGAGGCGACCAGCATCATGCGCCGCGCCCTGAATGGGGCAAAGAACGAGGAAGCCGCGGAGAAGATTCTGGATCTCTTTGCCCACACCAGGAGCAACGAGGAACTGATCACCCGGGTCAAAAAGCAGCGGACGGTCTGACGCGGAGAAGCGTCAGAAATGCGGGAAATTCAGCCTATACTGTATCTTCACGCGCAGTAAAAGTAATATTTGTTCTATACTTCCATGCTCAGCTTAACTGTGTAAAAGCTGACCGGACAGCTGGAATTTCCGGATCTGAACGCGGATTCTCAGAGAGAGCGGAGCTATAGCCTTCGCTCTCTCTGACCTTTTCTGAGCGGAGGATAGGCGGACGCCACAGATTTTCAGGAAACAGCCCCGGGGCGTAAGAATCTGCCCTGAGTTTGCCGAGGCGGGCATATACCGTAAAGGAAGCTGGCAGATCTCCTGCTTTCCTGCATAAAAATCTGTAGACAAGGAAATAGAGCCGTGCTATAATCCTTTCGCTGTGCCGGAAGGCAATGCCTCATTGAGGAAAATGGGGGCCGGCATGGGAAACTGCATGGACTTGCAGGGATGGTCCCCGGGCAGTCGGGGAAACGGATGTCGGTAATAGGGCCGGCGTTTGCAGTTCACAAAAGACGGAGGTCATAAATGAAGGAAAGTATTCATCCGAAGTATTACCAGGCGACAGTCACATGCAACTGCGGCAACACCTTTGTGACTGGCTCGACGAAGAAAGAGATCCACGTGGAAGTCTGCTCCAAGTGCCATTCCTTCTACACAGGTCAGCAGAAGGCAGCTCAGGCTCGCGGCCGGATCGATAAATTCAATAAGAAATATGGTTTTGACAAGAAGTGAGAAGGTAGAAGTGGAAGGTTGGGACTTTGCAGTCTCGACCTTTTTTTCTATCCTGTTGCAGGGCAGATTCAGGATCAGGAGCTGCCGGATGCTGATTTTATTGGATCTGGGACTGGGATGAATCTGCGTGAGGGAGGCAGGCATGAAGTATTCAAATATCGGCGGACAGGCCGTGATGGAAGGCGTTATGATGCGCAATGACGAGAAATACGCGGTTGCGGTCAGAACGGCGGATCATCATATCACTGTGAAAACGGGAGAATATCACGGGATTTCACAGAAGGTAAAGAAGATTCCCATTGTCCGGGGGGTGGTGAGCTTTGTGGACTCTCTTGTCCTCGGCATGAGAACGCTGATGTTTTCAGCGGATCTCTTTACGGAGGAGTCGGAGAGGGATCTGGAGGATCGTCTGAAGGACGAGAAGAAAAAGTCAGACAAAAAGGCGGAAAAGCTCAGAAAAGCGGGCAAAAGCGCTGAAGCTGAGGCCGTCACGAAGAAGTTTGAGGCCTACATGGAGGAGGAGCGGAGCAAGCTTCGCCTGAGGAGTGAGGAGGGAAACGGCAAGTCGGAGGGGTCAGACAACACGCTCATGCTGTCGATGACGGTGGTGATCTCCCTGATCATTTCGGTCAGCCTCTTTATGATGCTGCCCTACGCCCTGTCCCGGGCGCTTCAGCGGGTAACCAGCTCGGAGATTCTCATCTCCATCATGGAAGGCGTTCTCCGCATGGCCATCTTCTTCGGCTACCTGCTCCTGATCTCCCGCATGAAGGATATTCAGCGGACTTTTATGTATCACGGGGCTGAGCACAAGTGTATCAACTGCCTCGAGCACGGTCTGGAGCTCAATGTCGAAAACGTGCGCAAAAGCTCCCGGCAGCACAAGCGCTGCGGCACAAGCTTTCTTTTATGGGTCATGGTCGTCAGTGTCATCTTTTTCCTCTTCATCCGGACGAGCAACCCGCTGATGCGGGTACTGACCCGCCTTTTGCTGATCCCGGTGATTGCGGGTGTCTCCTATGAGTTCATCCGCCTGGCGGGGCGTTCGGACAACGCCTTTGTGAACCTGATGAGCAAGCCCGGCATGGCCTTGCAGGCCCTGACCACCCGGGAGCCGGATGACAGCCAGATCCAGGTGGGCATCGCCTCGGTGGAGGCTGTATTCAACTGGAAAAAGTACCTGAACGAGAACTTCGGTGCCCAGTATGAGCTGACGGCGGAGGATGAAGCGAAAGGGATGGATCTGATCTACACACTGAAATGAACGAAGACAGGATGTTAAGAACCGACGGAAGCTATGGGAGCCTTTACCGGGAGGCGGAGAAAATCCTCAGAGAGGCGGGGATTCCGGATGCTGCGAACGATGCCCGCCTTCTTCTCTCTTTTGCCTCGGGCCTGGACCTGGCTCATCTCTACGCAAAGATGGGGGAGGAGATGCCGGAGCGGACACGGGAGCGCTTTCTGGAGGATCTGTCCAGGCGGAAGGCGCATGTCCCGCTGCAGAAAATCACCGGTACTGCCGATTTCTGCGGACTGACCTTCTCTGTCCGGGGAGAGGTTCTGATCCCCCGGCAGGACACAGAGCTTCTGGCGGAGCTTTCCGTCTCCAGGATCCGGGAAATGGAGCGGGCAAAGAAATCTGTGCGCGTGCTTGACCTTGGAACGGGGTCTGGATGCCTGGCCATCGCGATCAAAAAGTTCTGTCCCGGGGCGGATGTGACCGCCTCGGACGTGTCCCCCGCCGCACTTGACGCTGCCAGGGAAAACGCGCAAAATGTCGGGGTGGAAATCCGCCTTGTCAAAAGCTCTCTCTTTCAGGATCTTCCGGAAGTCTATTCTATCATTGTTTCCAATCCGCCTTATATCAGGACTTCCGTGATCGGGGAGCTGATGGAGGAAGTTCGCCTCCATGAGCCCCGCCTGGCCCTCGACGGAGGACCGGACGGGCTTTTCTTTTACCGGGAGATTGCCCGGGAGAGCGGGAGGCATCTTGAACCGGGCGGCTGGCTCTGCCTGGAAATCGGGTATGACCAGGGACCGGAAGTCTCAGAACTGTTGAAAATGGCTGGTTTTTCGGAAGTGTCGGTAAGGAAGGATCTGTCCGGTCTGGACCGGGTGCTTCTGGCCAGGCGGAGGGAGGAGCGGGATGTTTGAGGAGCTGAATGAGATCCGGGGGAGGCTGGAGGAAATCACGCATCTTTTGAGTGATCCCGATGTGATCCGGGACTCCGGCACGCTCAGGTCCCTGCTGAAGGAGCGGGCTATGCTGGAGCCGCTGGCGGAGACCTATGGAAAGTACAGAAAAGCGCTCGAGACGATCAAAGACTCTGAGGAACTTCTCTCGGGGGAAAGCGACAGCGATATGATTGAGATGCTGAAGGAGGAGCTGTCCTCCGCCAAGGAGAAGGTGGAGGAGCTTTCCCGGGAGCTTCGGATCATGCTGCTTCCCAAGGACAGGAACGACGAGAAGAACGTGGTAGTCGAGATCCGCGCCGGGGTCGGCGGAGATGAGGCGGCGCTGTTTGCCGCCGAGATTTATCGCATGTACATGCACTACGCGGACCGGCACGGCTGGAAGACCGAACTCAGTTCGATCAATGAGAATGGGATCGGCGGCTTCAAGGAGTGCATTTTCCTCGTGAACGGGGAGGGCGCCTACTCCCGGATGAAATATGAGAGCGGTGTGCATCGGGTCCAGCGGGTTCCGGTGACTGAATCCGGCGGGCGGATTCACACCTCTGCGGTGTCAGTGGCTGTGATGCCCCAGGCCGACGAGATTGATTTTCACCTGGATCTGAACGACTGCCGCTTTGACGTATTCCGGGCCTCCGGGAACGGCGGGCAGTGCGTCAACACCACGGACTCCGCGGTGCGCCTGGTCCACATCCCCACGGGGATTGTCATCAGCTGCCAGGACGAGAAATCCCAGCTGAAGAACAAGGACAAAGCCCTGAAGGTTCTGCGCGCCATGCTGTATCAGCTTGAACTGGACAAGCAGCGGGAGGCAGAAGGGCAGATCCGCCGAAGCCAGATCGGGTCCGGGGACCGCAGCGAAAAGATCCGCACCTACAACTTCCCCCAGGGACGTGTCACCGATCACCGCATTCATCTGACGCTTTACCGGATCGAGCAGATCCTGGACGGGGATCTGGATGAGGTCATTGACCAGCTGATCTCCGCCGATCAGGCGGAGAAACTGATGGAGAGAACCGAGGAGGCCTGAGGCCTTTTCAGGGGATCAGGGAGGAAATGCCTCCTTTTGCATGAGCAGGTATTTTTTTATGAATGGTTCAGAAATACAATTCAAGACAATCGATCTGGAGGACCAGGACCTGATCCGGTCCTTTTATCAGAAGCTGAACTCGAGAAGCTGTGACGACTGTTTCTCCAACCTCTATCTATGGAAGCATATGGAGCCCATGGAGTATGCGCTGGTGGACGATGTGCTGATTTTGAAGTCCAGGTTTGAGCACTTCTCCTTCCGTTTTCCGATCGGCCCCAGGGAAAAGATCCTTCCAGCACTGGAGCTTTGTCTGAAACTTTCTGAAGAAAAAAAGGTTCCCTTCCGCATCCGCCTGATCACCCGGGAGCAGTTTGAACTTTGTGAGCAGCTGAATCCCGGGCGCTTTCTCTTTACGGAAGAGCGGGATGCATGGGATTATGTCTATGAGCGGGAGAAGCTGGAAAAGCTCTCCGGCCGCAGGTACCATGGGCAGAAGAACCATGTGAACAAGTTTATGCGGGACTATCCGGACTGGTCCATCGAGCCGATCACCCAGGAGAATCTCGATGACTGTTTCCAGATGGGGATGGTCTGGAGGCGGCAGAATGATTGCGACCAGCTGTATGAGAAGCGCATTGAGATGTGTGTGGCATTGAATGCCCTCAGGCTTTTCAGGGAGCTTCATCTGACCGGAGCCCTTCTTCGGGTGAATGGGAACTGCGTCGCCTATACGGTGGGGGAGAAGCTGAACGAGGATACCTTCGTTGTCCACATTGAAAAAGCGCTGGCTGAAGTGAATGGGGCTTACCCCATGATCAACCGTGAATTTGTCCATATGGCCATGGGAGATTTCACTTATGTCAACAGGGAGGATGATACCGGGGATCCCGGCCTCAGGCAGGCCAAGGAGAGCTATCATCCGGCGATGATGGTGGAGAAGGGAAGCCTGACGCTCATCTAGCACACGGACGAAATCAGGAAGCTGTCAGCGGACAGACTTGGGGCCGGTCCTTTGGATGCATGGCCGGGACTTTGAACTTTAGAGGAG
>CADBUA010000606.1 GCA_902797665.1 uncultured Lachnospiraceae bacterium
ATACACATTGAAGCAGTAAGAAGTACCCGTGAGGGCTTCAATTTCTCGATGCGTTGAGTATATTTAAACACATTTTGAGTGGCAGAGGGTTTTGTATGATTCTTACGATTGATGTCGGAAATACCAATATCGTCCTGGGATGTTTTGACGGCGGGAAGATTGCCTTCACGGAGAGGCTTTCCACCGATCTCGGGAAGACTTCCCTGGAGTATGCCATTCTGTTCCGTACGGCTTTGGACATACACGCTGTGAATGCGGAACTGATAGACGGCGCAATCATCGGCTCAGTGGTTCCTCCGGTAACGCCGGTCATCCGGACAGCGCTCAGAAAAGCCTGCAAGGTCAATGCCTATATCCTGGGGCCCGGCCTGAAGACGGGACTCAACATCCGGATGGAGAACCCCGCCTCGGTGGGAGCGGATCTGATCGCTGGAGCCGTGGGCGCGATGGAGGATTATCCCTGTCCCCTGATGGTGATCGATCTCGGGACAGCCACGACCATGTGCGTTGTCGATCAGGATGAGACCTTCATCGGAGGTATGATCATGCCGGGGATCCGCGTCTCTCTGAACTCCCTGGTCCAGGAGGCCTCTATGCTTCAGGGAATCTCTCTGGAAACCCCGAAAACCGTGATCGGGCACAATACTGTGGATGCCATGCGCAGTGGGATCATCTATGGAAACGCCGCAATGATCGACGGGATGATCGACCGCACCGAGGAGGAGATCGGGCAGAAGATTACGGTGATCGCGACCGGAGGGCTGGCCTCCCGGGTGATTGATTCCTGCCTGCACAGCATCATTCTGGATCCGGAACTGGTTCTGAGAGGGCTTGCGCTGATCTACGGAAGGAACAAGAAGGCGTAAAGGCGAAAGGTCAAACAGACAGTGCCCTTCCGGCCGAAGGCCGGAAGGGCTTTTCATTTGATGGAAGGAGGCTGTAGATTTGGACATCAAGGAGAGACTCACAGCGCTCAGAGCACGAATGAGCGCGCATGGACTGGATGCCTGGCTCGTCCCGACGGACGATTTTCACAGCTCGGAGTATGTCGCGGACTATTTCAAGTCCCGCGCCTGGCTGTCCGGCTTTACAGGGTCAGCCGGAAGCCTGCTGATCTCCCGGGAGGACGCCTGGCTTTGGACAGACGGCAGATATTTTCTTCAGGCAGAGGATCAGCTTCAGGGAACTGGGATCCAGCTCATGAAGATTGGAGAGGAGGGCGTTCCCACGATTGAGCAGCAGGTCCAGGATCTCCTCGGAGAAGGGCAGCTGCTCGGCTTTGACGGCCGCTGCATGACAGCTGGCAAGGGGGAGCGTTTTGAAAAGCTCCTGAAGGGAAAGAAGGCCTCTATCTCCACAGACCTGGACCTGACTGGAGAGATCTGGGAAGATCGTCCCAGTCTGCCCTGCCATCCGGTCTGGGAGCTCGATCAGGGCTATACCGGGAAGAGCCGGAGAGAAAAGCTTTCCGGGATTCGGGAAGAGATGAAAAAGTTCAAGGCAGACTACCATGTCGTATCCTCCCTTGATGACATCGCCTGGATGCTGAATCTCCGCGGAGATGATATCGCCTGCAATCCAGTCTTTCTCTCCTACCTTCTGATCGGGCCGGACAAGGTCCTTCTGTTTGCTCAGGAGGAGGAGTTCTCCGATGAGGCAGATCAGGGCTCAGTCCATGGCATTTATGGCTCCGCGCTCCTTCAGGCCCTTTCGGAGGATGGGGTGGAACTTCGCCCCTACGACAGCCTCTATGAAGCCCTCGCTGCGATCCCGGAGGGGGCCCGGGTGATGCTGGATTCCTCCAGCGTGAACCACAGGATTTGGACAACCCTCTCTCCCAAGGTGCGGCGGGTTGACCGTACGAACCCCGCCCTCCTTCAGAAGGCCGTGAAAAACGAGACGGAGATGGAGAATGTCCGTCAGGCTCATATCCGGGACGGCGTGGCAGTTACCCGCTTCATGTACTGGCTGAAAAAGGCCATTCAGGGGGATCTCTCCGGCATGACAGAGATCTCTGCCGCAGAGAAGCTCGAGTCCTTTCGGAGCGAGCAGGAACACTACCTGGGGCCAAGCTTTGAGACCATCTCAGCCTACGGGCCACATGGTGCCATTGTCCACTATGAGCCGACAGCAGAGACGGACCTCCCCCTGGAGAAGAAGAGCTTTCTATTGGTCGACTCCGGCGGGCAGTATCTGGAGGGGACAACCGACATCACAAGAACCTTCGCCATGGGGCCTCTTTGCGCTGAGGAGAAAGAGGCCTACACCCGTGTTCTCCGTGGAAATCTGAACCTGGCTGCTGTGAAGTTCCATTACGGCTGCACAGGAATGGCTTTTGACTACATTGCCAGAGCCCCGCTCTGGGAGGTGGGCATGGATTACAACCATGGGACAGGGCATGGCGTAGGATACTTTTTGAACGTCCATGAAGCCCCCAACAGCTTCAGCTATAAAAACATGCAAGGGCGCCGGACACCCTGCGTCTTTGAGGAGGGGATGGTTACCTCAGATGAGCCGGGCCTGTATCTGACCGGGAAATTCGGCGTCCGCTGCGAGAACCTGATTCTGTGCAGAAAGTCCTTTAAAAACGAGTATGGGCAGTTCATGGAGTTTGAAGCGCTGACGATGGTCCCCTGGGATCTCGATGCTGTGGATGTCTCCCTCCTGACACATCAGGAGCGGAAGCTTCTCAATGACTACCATCGGACGGTCTATGAGAAGATCGCTCCGCATCTCTCCGAGGAGGAGCAGGCCTGGCTGAAGGAGGCGACCCGGGAAGTCTGAGCGGAGAGCATGAAAGAGAGGCACGGCAGAGAGGCACGACAGGGCAGAAGCAAAAGAGCTGTGCCTCTCTCTGGGGCTTTCAGCATTGGCAGAGACAAATGGGTTTTGGGGGAAGATCCGCAGAATCAAGAGATATAGCAAACTAAAAGAAATAAATAAGTTGATATAAGCGGTATATATTAAATGAACGTATGCAGGATGCCTGCGGATTGGAATAACATGAAAGAGGAAAAGGCCAGCTGCGTCTCTGCCTTGCATGCTGCAAGTCTCCATGATAGAATCCTCTTTATGTGTCTAAACATGCGCCAGAATAAGGCGAAATAGCAGGTATAGTCTGGAAAATCTGAAAAATCTGGAAGAAGAAGCAGCCCTGCCCTGGCGCAGGGAGAGAAGGAGGCAGAAATGGCAGAGAAAGATTCTAGCTGCGCAAGCGCATCGAGCTGTGACCGCTCGAGCTGTGAGGGATGTCCGAGCAAGGCAAAAGGTCCGGAGTCTCTGAAGGCAGCACAGAATGCCTACAGCCATGTGAAGCATGTGATCGGAGTTGTCTCCGGAAAGGGAGGCGTCGGCAAGAGCTTTGTAGCCGCTTCGATTGCCAACGCGCTGGCAAAGACTGGGGCAGAGGTCGGGATCATGGACGCGGACATCACAGGGCCGTCCATCCCCAAGATGTATGGGCTGAACGATCCGGCGGAAGCGCTGGCCGAGGATCAGATCCTGCCGGCGATTACCAGAAACGGCATCAAGGTCATGAGCCTGAACCTGCTCATGCCGAACCCGGAGGATCCGGTTATCTGGAGAGGCCCGATCATCGCAGGCGTGGTGAGGCAGTTCTGGACGGATGTCGTCTGGGGAGAGCTGGATTATCTCGTTGTCGATATGCCTCCGGGAACCGGTGATGTGCCGCTGACTGTCTTCCAGTCTCTGCCGGTGGATGGCATTTTCATCGTCACCAGTCCGCAGGATCTGGTCAAGATGATCGTCACCAAGGCCCTGAACATGGCACGTGCCATGAAGATCCCGGTCCTTGGGGTGATTGAAAACTACAGCTATCTGAAGTGCCCGGACTGCGGAAAGATCATCGATATCTTTGGAAAGAGCAAGGTCGATGATGTGGCGAAGAGTATGGAGCTTCAGGTTGGCGGGAAAATCCCAGTGGACAGCAGCTATGCGGAGCTGGCGGACGCGGGCAGGTTCGACGAGGTCGACAACAGCTGTATCGCCCCCGCCATCGATCTTCTGCGCAGGATGGGCTGATCTTTGACCGTTCCCCTGTGAGCGTAAGAAGGTGCCTGCCGATTGAAGCGAGCGGGCAGATACCGGCCATGCACCTGACAGAACCGGATGCTTCGTGGGATCAGCAAAGTTCGAAAGGTCTTTTCGGCTGCTTCCGCGCTGCGAACGGGCAAAAGCCTTCCAAGATATGCGCATTCCCGCGTCCCTCGTGACGCTTCTGCTCTCATAAGAGGGGCAAAGAAGCTTCGCCCTCCACTTTCGCTGGGGTTTACAGATGCGTGAAGCTGCCTGACTGGAGTCTCCAATACAGAAGAGAAGTTCCTGCTTCCGAGCATCATCGCGGAAATACGGCATAGTCGTGAAATGCGGCTATGCCGTTTTCTCTTCCTTCAAGCTACCCGTGGTATGCTGACGGTAAGCCCAAAGGATGCGGATGCGCTGAATGG
>CADBUA010000607.1 GCA_902797665.1 uncultured Lachnospiraceae bacterium
CCGATGACCGCCTTCTTTCCGGAAATCTTCTCAATCATCACAAAGTGGGCGGGATACATCCCGTCCCGGATGGTCATGTTGCTGTTCTTATACTGCTTTCTGTAGGTGCCAGTATAGCTGGAGGCCGCCATCAGAGAATGGATCATGCCTGTCAGAATCATGAAGCACAGCAGAAAACCTGCAATTCTTCTTTTTTGTTTCATCAAAAGCCCCTCTCCCGATCAAAGGGATGAACATCGCTTCGAGATCAGCTCTCTTCACGTCTCCTGTCAGTTACGCTGTTATGGAGATCTCGATGGATACTGAAAAGGAATGGATGAAGTCCTGGAGCCGCGTGGACAGCCCCAGGATTCTTATTGATTCGCCCTTACATCATTTCATGTTTTTATCATTTCAAAACATTATTAAATCTTATCCATTGTTATTTAATAATAACGTTACACAGAATTACTTAACTCCATCCATTTAAAATATTCATGGAATTTATAGAGTTATTAAATACACTATGCTATACAATATAAATAATAATAGTCTGATAATGATTGTTTGCCTGACAACAATCGATTATATCATATCTCTAAATCCGTTTCATTATATATCATGATATTATTTCATCAAATTTCATTCTTGAATTCTTTTATTCTTGAATTCTTTCATTCTTTCATCTTTTCATCTTTTCATTTTTCATTCTTTTTTCCCAGCACGGCGGATCCGCCTGGATTTCCCGATCGCTCCCTCCGGGCAGACCTGGGTGCACAGGAGGCAGCCCACGCACCTTTTCCCGTTCAGCTTCGGTCTTCTGGCATCTTTGTCCCAGATGAGGGCCTGGTGCCCCCCATCCCGGCAGCTGATAAAGCATCTGCCGCATCCGATGCACAGCTCCTTGTTCACCATTGGGAAGATGACCGTATCCCGCTCCAGGTTGTCATTCTCCACGACAGAGTCCCCGGCGATGCCGATCAATTCCTTGATGCTCTTATAGTTTCTCTGCGCCATATAGATCCGAAGGCCATCGGTCAGATCATCGATGATGCGGTAGCCGTACTCCATGACCGCGGTCGTGATCTGAATGCTTGAGGCGCCGAGCAGGATGAACTCCAAAGCATCCCGCCAGGTCAGGACGCCGCCCATCCCGCTGATATGATGCGTCCGGATCAGCTCATCCGATCTGAGCTCTGAGATGAATCTAAGCGCGATCGGCTTGACCGCCATCCCGGAATAGCCGCCGATGATCGTATGGCCGTGAACCTCCGGCAGCGCAACCTGCGTATCGAGGTTCACACCAGTGATGGACTTGATCGTATTGATGGCGGCAATGCCGTCCGCGCCGCCCGCAATCGCCGCGCGTGCAGGGACCCTCATATCTGTGATGTTGGGTGTCATCTTCGCCAGGACAGGGAGATTTGTCCCCCTGCGCACAGCCTCAACATAACGCCTGACAGCGTCCGGATCCTGGCCAACATCTGAGCCTGTCCCCTTGGCTTCCATGTTTGGGCAGGAGAAATTGCACTCGATCACATCAGCGCCCGCTTCCGTCACTTTGCGCGCCAGAATCTCCCACTCCTCCTCATCTCTCCCCATGATAGAGGCGAGAATAACCTTACTCGGAAACTCCTTTTTCAGCTGTCGGAAGCAGTCCAGGTTCTCCTCCAGACTGTGGTCGGAAAGCTGTTCGATGTTCTTGAAGCCATACCATCTGCCATTCGAAGACCGGACCGCGGAAAAGCGAGGGGAGGCCTCATGAATGTCCATCAGGCAGATCGTCTTGAAGCACACACCGGCCCATCCCATCTCGAAGGCCTTTTTGCACATTTCATAATTGCTCCCCACAACGGAGGAGGAGAGCAGGAAGGGATTCTCCAGCGGGACCCCGCATATATCACAGGAGAGGTCAACCTGGTCCGCCCCTTCCGTCCCTTCAAGCTTCTGGCGGTCTTTCCTGATCCCTTCCAGAATCCCGGAAAGGTCCAGATGGATGGGACATGCTTCCTCCGCTCTCCTGAGCCTGGCGGCATCTGGATCCACCGCCAGGCTCAGGTCCAGAGCCCGCTCTCTGTTATCGAAATACAGGGCACGCAGGATCCTCGCAGGATCCAATTCCGGATACTGTTCACTGCAGCTTGCGTCATGACAGAGGAGACACAGATCCGCCCGCATTCTCTCCCCCTGTGTGATCTTTCCCGTCAGCATAATCCACCTCCTTTTAGGCTCAATCAACATGCAAAAGGACCGCTTCCTGCATGTATGCGTATCGATATGTTCCCGTTTTGCTTCGCAAGATCAACACATGCTGCCTGAGCATAGCTCTTCTCAGACAGCAGTTCCGACCAACCAGCTCGAGCGCTTCTGTTCCTTCCCGCCCTCCCCGCAGACAGAATCCGTCCCGGCTGATCTCAGCCCTTCCCAGCCTTTCTCAGAAGGGGCACAGGACGATTCACGCAGCCGTCTTTGCCTCTACACCCTCTCTACACCTCTTTCGTTCGTTCTGCGTATTCCAGCTGAAGTTTTTCTCTCGGCTCTATTCCATCCTTCAATGCCTTCTCATAAGTCTGGATCCAGATTTCCTTTTCCTCACACTGTGCCAGGATGTAGAGAAGCACATACAGGGA
>CADBUA010000608.1 GCA_902797665.1 uncultured Lachnospiraceae bacterium
GGCAGTGGACTGGCCGGGTATTATGTCGGCAGTGGTGAACCGTACCCCCTCGAGGTATGTATACACCTTCAAGACCGCCCGCATTGAAATGTGGTTCGACCAGGCGGTCAACTGGACCAGGGACGGGGAATTCGGTGGATCGCACCGCCATGTGGTGATCGAGAACATCCCCAAGGCCATCCCCATCATCATCGCGGACACAGCGGGGACGGCACAGAATGAGGACTCCGCGCATTCTACAGATTCCGGTCACAGCGACCATTCCTGACCCCTGGGCAGGCAGCATCCGCTATGTACGGGCGATCTGAGCCTCTGATGATCGGATGGTCCAATTTGACCGATACTCCGCAAGGATTGCAAGTTTGTCCTGTTGAATCAACCGATTTTTTCAATTATGATAGTCTTAAGCTGTAAAGGAGATGAGGAGTCAAAAGCTTTTGGACAGGTCTTCTTTATAAACAAAAGCATATAGTAGGTGGAGTATGCTGGGATGCACCGCAAAGCAGGCGCATCGCCAGTGTCAGCCCGCTTTTGGCCGGACGCACAGATCTTCCCGCCGGCGGGCTATCATTTTGGAAAGGAGTCTGAATGCTCTATATCGGAATCGATCTCGGTACTTCCGCGGTCAAGCTGTTGCTGATGGATTCAGAGGGAACGATCCGAAAGATCGTCTCCAAGGAGTATCCCCTGAACTTCCCGCATCCGGGATGGTCAGAACAGAATCCGGAGGACTGGTTCACCCAGTCCATGGCCGGCCTCAAAGAGCTTCTCGAGGGGGAGGATAAGTCTCAGCTGGCAGGCATCAGCTTCGGCGGGCAGATGCACGGTCTGGTCATCCTCGACAAGGAGGATCGGGTGATTCGCCCGGCCATCCTCTGGAATGACGGCCGCACCATCGAGGAGACGGACTACCTGAACGATCAGGTGGGCAGGGCAGAGCTTGAGAAATATACAGCAAACATTGCCTTTGCCGGCTTTACGGCACCGAAGATTCTCTGGGTCAGAAAGCATGAGCCGGAGAACTTCAGGAAGATCGCGAAGATCATGCTGCCGAAGGATTACCTGGCTTATTGCCTGACCGGAAACCATTGCACAGACTATTCCGATGCCTCCGGCATGCTGCTTCTGGATGTGGAGCACAGGTGCTGGTCGACCCAGATGTGCGATATCTGTGGCATCAGCACAGATCTTCTTCCGAAGCTTTATGAGAGCTATGAGGCAGTGGGCACGCTGAAGAAGGCGATTGCTGAGGAGCTGGGCGTCTCGGAGAAAGTCATTGTCGCCGCCGGCGGCGGGGACAACGCCTCCTCTGCTGTGGGAACCGGCACGGTGGGTGAGGGCAAGTGCAATATCTCCCTCGGGACCTCCGGCACCCTGTTCATCTCCGCGGATCACTTTGTTGGCACCCACGGACAGAACGCGGTACACTCCTTCGCGCACGCTGACGGCGCCTATCACCTGATGGGCTGCATGCTCTCGGCGGCATCCTGCAACAAGTGGTGGAACGAAGAGATCCTTGGGACCACAGACTATTCGGCGGAGCAGATGAAAATCAGGGAGGATCATCTGGGCGAGAACCGTGTCTTTTTCCTGCCTTACCTGATGGGAGAGCGGAGTCCTCTGAATGATCCGCTGGCCCGCGGGACTTTTATTGGGATGTCCATGGATACGAGCCGGGCAGATTTCTCCCAGGCGGTGCTGGAAGGCGTGGCCTTTGGGCTTCGGGATTCCCTGGAGGTGGCGAGAGGACTCGGCATCCAGGTGACAAGGAGCACCATCGTCGGCGGCGGCGCAAAGAGCCCGCTCTGGACCAGAATGATTGCCTCGATCATGAACCTGACGCTGGAGATCCCGAGGAGTGTGGAGGGACCGTCCATGGGCGGCGCCATGCTGGCCGCGGTAGCCTGCGGAGCTTTTCAGGATGTGGCGGAAGCCTGCCAGAAGATTGTCAAGATCACAGGCACGGTAGAACCGGATCCGGTTCTGACGCAGAAGTATGAGGAGCGCTACCAGCAGTTCCGGCAGATCTACCCCGCTGTCAGGGAGCTTTTCCCGAAGCTTCAGTAATCTGTCACAATATCGCAGAATATCGCTGAGAAAGGAGCATGTCTCATGCATATCTATGAAGTCACGGA
>CADBUA010000609.1 GCA_902797665.1 uncultured Lachnospiraceae bacterium
CAGGTTCTTTTCAAGCACTTTTCAAGTCCTTTTAAGACACTTTTCAGGTTCTTTTTCCGAATTCTATTTCTTTTTCTCATCTTCCGTCCCGATCAAAAGGCCCGCTATCTTCTTAGACCAGTTCCCGCTTGGGCGGATCACAAAACGGGTCATCAGAACAGAGAAGAACAGTGTCAGGGCGAAGCTGAGGCTTCCATCCAGGGCGATCAGGGCGCCCAGGGACATCGATGCCTGAAACTTCAGGTAAAACCAGCAGGAAAAGCTGGCAATCAGGGGCCAGTGGACGATATAGACGCCAAAGGACTGTTCCGCGAACCACTGAACCAGGCGGTTCTCCCAGAGCTTTCTGAGGCCGGAGGCATGAAGGCTCAGATTCAGGAGCCCGATCAGGTAGATGTAGTATACAAAATGGTACTTTCTCGAGTGGGTTGTCCCCGGCGCATAGGCCATCAAAAGGAAAGCCAGCGCATAGCCCAGGGAAGTAAGCCTGGGATATTTCTCCATCCACGCATTCAGAAAAAAACGCTCGTCACAGTAAAGCTCCGCGGCAAACATCCCCGCGATGAAGCAGCAGAAGTAGCCTTCCATCAGAATCAGAAACAAAACGTAAAAGACATATCGGATTCGCCTTGTCCGGAGCAGAGAAAGAATCGCAAAGACCAGAAGAGAGCCCAGGAATTCAAATTGCTGGGTCCAGAGCGGTCCATCGTACATGAGTTTGGTCTTATAGTGGACAAACAGAAGGGAAACGCTCTCCCAGAGGCACTTTATGAAATCCGGCTCAAAGCTGTAGTACTTCCCCAGGCCCAGATAAGGGTCCAGGCTCTTTGAAGCTTCCAGATTGAACATCAGCCCTTTGACCATCAGGAGATACGCGGCCAGGCACATGACAGCCCCCGGGAAATAGAGACGGAAATAGCGCTTCACGCTGTCCCCCATCAGGGAGGATGCCCTCCTCTCCCCCTCGAAAGCTCCCACTCTCAGGTATTTATAGCTCAGGACAAAGGCACTCAGGGCAAACAGGAGCTGCACCACCGGGTTTCCACGGAAGAGCAGGCGGAAAGGCACGCTGGCCTTGGCAAAGCGATACCAGGCAAAGCGGTTGCAGAGTGAGCCGCAAAAGTGCGTCAAAAACACCACCAGGCAGGCATAAGCCCTGAGTCCTTCGAGGCTTGTCAGCTTCCCCCCTGCCCGCGGCATTTGATCAACTGTACCCGCATCTTTCCTGACAGTTCCTTCGTTCATCTGTCTCTCCCTGCTCACTCCATCCAAAGGCAGGACCAGCCCCAACTCCTGGCTGATCCTGCTGTCTTTTCCTTCTCTGATTCTGCCCCTGACGCCCGGTCAGGGGTAAAAGTTTGCTTTTAAACTGTATGGCCTCGCTTTGCGCAAAGTGCGCAAAGCGGGATCACCGTTACGCGTGCTTCAGCCCCGTTGTCACTCTTCCTTCACATCGATCGAGACCTTCCGGCGCACTTCCCGTTCAACCAGAGCGACCGCCTCGGCGATCACCTGATCCATGTTGTAGTAGCGATAGGTGCCAAGCCTTCCGCCAAAGAGGACGTTCTCCTCCACCTCCGCGAGCTTCCGGTACTCCTCGTAGAGGGCATTGTTCTTCTCATCATTGACCGGGTAGTAGGGCTCCATCCCCGGTTTCCACTCCTCGGAGTACTCCCGGGAAATGACCGTGCTCTCCTGCTGACCGAACTCAAAGTGCTTGTGCTCGATGATCCGGGTCCAGGGGATCTCCCGCTCCGTGTAGTTGACCACCGCGTTCCCCTGGAAATTGGGGATCTGGAGTCTCTCCGTCTCAAAGCGCACCGTCCGGTACTGAAGGTGTCCCAGCTTGTAGTCATAATACTCGTCGATGGGCCCCGTGTAGACGAGCTTCTCGAAGGAATCCGGGTGCTTCTCGATAAAGGTCTTGTAATCGATCCCCGTAAATACCGGTACCCCAGCCAGCATGGATTCGATGATCTGCGTATAGCCTCCGATCGGGATTCCCTGATAGCGGTCATTAAAGTAGTTGTTGTCATAGGTAAAGCGAAGGGGCAGTCTTTTGATGATGAACGCCGGGAGCTCCCTGCAGTCCCGTCCCCACTGCTTCTCCGTGTATCCTTTGATCAGGCGCTCATAGACATCCGTCCCCACCAGGGAGAGCGCCTGCTCCTCCAGGTTTTTGGGTTCTTCGATCTGGAGATCCTCGATCTGGGACTGGATCTTCTTCTGGACCTCCTCCGGGGTAGTCAGTCCCCAGAGCTGGTAGAAGGTGTTCATGTTGAAGGGGAGGTTATAGAGTTTGTCCTGATACCGCGCCACGGGAGCGTTGATGTACTGGTTGAACTCCGCGAACTGGTTGATATAGCGCCAGATCTTTTTGTCACTGGTGTGGAAGATATGGGCCCCGTACTTATGGACATTGATATCGTCCACCCGCTCGGTATAGATGTTTCCTCCCACATGGTCCCGTTTGTCAATGACGATGACAGACTTCGCGCTGTTCTGCGCCTCCCGGGCAAAGACCGAGCCGAAGAGGCCGGCACCAACCACAAGGTAATTGACCTTTCCACCGCTTTTGAAGGCTTCATAGTCATCGCGCTTTTTCTGCTCAAAGGAGTAAACCTTGTCCTGACGCTTCATATAGGCGTCACAGACCATCTCCGCGTCTCCGGCCATGATCGCACTGCCATGGTCCAGCCAGAGCACCTTGTCACAGAGGCGCTTCACCGCATTGATGTTATGGGACACAAACAGAAGGGTTGTCCCGCCTGACAGCATCTCCTGCATCCGCGCATTACAGCGCTTCCTGAAGTTCACATCCCCGACCGAAAGCACCTCATCGACAATCAGAATCTCCGGGTCTACCATCGTCGCGACAGAAAAACCCAGTCTGGCCTTCATGCCGGAGGAATAGTTCTTGATCGGGGAGTCCAGAAACTGCTCCAGCTCCGCGAACTCCACGATGTCGTCAAAGTGCTCCTCCATGAACTGGTGGGAGTATCCCAGCACTGATCCGTTCAGGAAAATGTTCTCCCTGGCTGTCAGTTCCTGGTCAAATCCGGCCCCAAGCTCAATCATCGGAGCGATATTCCCCCGCACCTTGACCTTCCCCTTGTAGGGCTTGAGGATTCCAGTGATGGTCTTCAGGAGAGTGGACTTCCCGGACCCGTTTGTCCCGATCAGCCCCCAGGCTTCCCCGGCCTGCACATGCAGGTCCACATCCTTCAGTGCCATGAACTCCTGAAACATGAGTTCATGCTTGGCCATCTTGATGGCATACTCCTTCAGGTTGTTGACACTCTGGTTCGCCAGATTGAACCGGATCGAAACATGATCCACATCAATGATATTTTTGTCCAAACCGAAAGCTCCTCCCTGATCCCACGGTCCCGCCGATGTCTGTTTCGCATTGAATCCATGATGCCGAACTATCGCACCCGTTTTTATGCTGATCCCTGGGCGCATAAAGGCAAATGAATCAATAAGTATAGTTGTTTAGTAAATATAGTCCATCATGCAAAATATATTAATGCAAGGTTTAGAATAGGTGAGAGAACAAAAGCATAAAAACCGAATGTTCCTTCCGGATTATTCCGCGCTATTGCCCTTTGCAATCTGTCCTTCTGTACGCAATTCTCCCATCTCTCGTGCCGCCTCTGGCTCAGGCATTCGCGCTCAGCCCCCGCCGGAAGGGCGGGGGCTGAGCCGCAAAGCTGGCAGACACGGCTCCTGTCAGATATAGAGAATAAATCTGTCTTTCGCCTTTTGGAAAGCCACAAGCCCAATCCCCAACATGATAAAGGCAATGATCCATCCGCCGATCATGATCCTGGGGCCGGGCAGGCGCCCATAGAGCGCGATATCCCGAAACTGCGAGATATAGTAATACATCGGGTTCGCCGTCTTTATGAAGATCTGAAGGTTGTCCGGCAGCCGATCAATCGGATAGAAAAGTGGGGTCAGATACAGCCAGGCTGTAATCACCGCGTGGTAGATATACTCGATATCCCGGAAAAAAACCTCCAGCTCCGCCAGCAGAAACGCCAGGCCCATACTGAAGATATAAACCTGAAGAAGCACCAGCGGAAGAAG
>CADBUA010000610.1 GCA_902797665.1 uncultured Lachnospiraceae bacterium
GGAAAGAAACAGGGTAGATTTTACAGGAGCGCAGGCAGCTTGTAAAGAACGGACTGGCAAAAAGCTATTTATGTATGTTTTGCCCGTGAATTGACGAATCATCGGATGATTGACAGGCCTGGACGGCCCTATGGATCCCGCTTGGGGCAGATCAGAAAAGGCAGCGCCATTCTGGACTAGTCAGTAAGCTGGGACCTCCCTGACAGGGTATGGTGGATTCGTTTTTGGTCCCTGTCCAGTCGCAGGCTTCTGCAGGCATTCGGCCGTGCGCGGGCTCCTATGCCCGCATTCAATCTGCGCCCGGCCTTGGCTTTCATCTGCATGACTTCGCTTTTCTCAGCAAGTTCGCAAAGCGGACTGGACAGTTACGTTTTTTCTAGGATGGAGGGAGTATGGCAGGCGCAGGATCCAGAAAAAAAGAACAGACGGGCAGAGGAGATCTGGAAATCTTAAGCCGTGAGATCCGGGAACGCAGCTTCCGCCGAGCCTATCTTTTGTCGGGGGAGGAGCGCTATCTGGTGGTTCAGTATAAGAACAAGCTGATCGAGGCGCTGATCCCCAAAGATGACAGCATGAATCTCAACATCCACACGGGCAGGCCGGACCTCTCCGCAGTCATGGATGAATGCATGACGATGCCCTTCTTCGCGGAAAAGCGTGTGGTGGTCTGCGATGACACAGGCTTTTTTGCCCCGTCAAAGAAGAAAAAGGAGACCGGGCAGAGCGGAGAGGGGGAGAACGAGAGCAGCGGAGAGACGGAGTCTGCGCTGGGGGAGAGCACGCAGATGCTGATAGACTTTCTCCCGAAGATCCCGGAGAGCACAGTGCTGATCTTTATTGAGCAGGCGGTCGACAAGCGGACGAAACTGTACAGGACCCTGGCCAGGGTGGGGATGGCCGCTGACTTCCCTCACCCGGATGAGGAGACCATCCGAAAGTGGGTTCTCTCCATGATCAAGGAGTCCAGGATGCAGATTTCAACCCCGGCCCTGGATTTCTTCCTTGCCCGGACGGGAAATGATATGGAACGGGTTCGGGGAGAGTACGAGAAGCTTGTGGGCTATCTCGGGGAGGGCAGTCCGATTCGGACATCGGACATTGAAAAGGTGGTGAGTGTCCTGCCAGAGGACCGGATCTTTGACATGATCGAGGCCATCGGAAAAGGGCAGCGGGCGGAAGCTTTCGCCTTCTATGATCAGCTGGTCTTTCTTCGGGAGAGTCCCATGAAAATCCTGGCCCTTTTGACGCGGCAGTACACCCTGCTCTGCCAGGCCAGAAATCTCCTGGAGCAGGGCAGGGGCATGCAGCAGATCATGGAGGATCTGGGCGTAAAATCAAGCTATATCGCCAGGAAGTACCTGGATCTCTCCCGACGTTTTTCGGCCGCGGAGCTGAGAGGCGCCATGGAGGCCTGCGCCAGGACGGAGGAGAAAATCAAGACCGGACGCCTGGACATGACACTTGGGGTGGAGCTTCTGATTATCCGCTTTTCCGCTCATGGACAGAGAACATGATTGCATTTGGCCGGTTTTTTCAGTACACTTGGCACAGTTTTGGCGGGAAATGGCGTCTGCCCAGGCTCTTTCCGGCAGGCTTCTGTTTCCTGAAAGGCGGGGACGCTTTTCCGCGCTGCTCTGTCCCACGCTTTGGGATATCCGAATCAGACGCTCTCCCAGAGAGCTGCATTCAGGGGAACTGTCCAGTCAGCTCTGCGCTCTTGCGCTGAGCGTGAACATACAGAATAGAAGGCCCGGAGGGAGATTCCGGGGAGAGGCTCCGCTTTTGCCGGGGCAGAATAAGGAGGAGAAAACTTGGCGGAATTTGATCAATCCAGGATCCGAAATTTCAGCATCATCGCGCACATCGACCACGGCAAGTCGACGCTGGCGGACCGCATCATCGAGAAGACCGGTCTCCTGACCAGCCGGGAGATGCAGGACCAGATCCTCGACAACATGGATATCGAGCGGGAGCGGGGCATCACGATCAAATCCCAGACGGTCCGGATCATCTACCATGCGAAAGACGGAGAGGAGTATATCTTCAATCTGATCGACACCCCCGGCCATGTGGACTTCAATTATGAGGTGTCCCGGGCTTTGGCGGCCTGTGATGGGGCGGTGCTGGTGGTGGACGCGGCACAGGGCATTGAAGCCCAGACCCTGGGCAATGTCTATCTGGCTCTGGACCATGATCTGGAGATCCTCCCAGTCATCAACAAGATCGATCTGCCCTCCGCGGAGCCGGATAAGGTAGCTTCCGAGATTGAGGACGTGATCGGACTGGACACGGAGGGCTGCCCCAGGATTTCCGCCAAGACCGGTGAAAACGTGGAGGAAGTGCTGGAGCAGATCGTCACGAAGCTCCCGGCACCGGAGGGGGACGCTGACGCGCCGCTGAAGGCGCTGATCTTTGACTCCCTCTACGACCCTTACCGGGGGGTTATTGTCTTCTGCCGGATCCGGGATGGGGTTCTGAAGCGGGGCATGAAGGTCCGCATGATGGGGACCCAGACCCTGGCGGAGGTGGTTGAGGTTGGATACTTCGGACCGGGCCAGTTCATTCCATGTGATGAGCTATCAGCCGGCCTTGTGGGTTATTTCACAGCGTTCCTGAAAAATGTCGGAGACACCCGGGTCGGCGATACGGTCACGGACGCCGAGAATCCCTGCGCGGAAGCGCTTCCGGGCTATAAGAATCCCCTGCCCATGGTCTACTGCGGGATCTACCCGGCGGACAGCGCCCGCTATGGGGATCTCCGGGAGGCGCTGGAGAAGCTGCAGTTAAACGATGCTTCCCTGCAGTTTGAGCCGGAAACCTCTGCGGCGCTGGGCTTTGGCTTTAGATGTGGATTCCTTGGCCTTCTTCATCTGGAGGTAATCACGGAACGGCTGGATCGGGAGTACAGCCTGGACCTGATCACGACAGCGCCGGGCGTCATCTACAAGGTGCACAAGACCAACGGAGAGGTCATGGAGCTGACCAATCCCTCCAACCTGCCGGATCCCTCCGCCATCGAATACATGGAGGAACCGATGGTGGCGGCGGAGGTGATGGTGACGACCGAGTTCATTGGCCCGATCATGCAGCTCTGCCAGGAGAGACGTGGGATCTACAAGGAGACCGAGTACATCGAGGCGGATCGTGCGCTGCTCAAGTATGACATGCCGCTGAATGAGATCATTTATGATTTCTTTGATGCTTTGAAGTCCCGCTCCAGGGGCTATGCCTCCTTTGACTATGAGCTGAAAGAGTATGTGAAGTCAGAGCTCTGCAAGCTGGATATCCTGGTCAACAAGGAGCAGGTGGACGCGCTGTCTTTCATCGTCTTTGAGGGGAATTCCTACGAGCGCGGCAGGAAGATGTGCGAGAAACTGAAGGATGAGATCCCGCGCCAGATGTTTGATATCCCGATCCAGGCCGCGGTGAATGGCCGGATCATTGCCCGGGAGACCGTCAGGGCCCTTCGAAAGGATGTCTTAGCCAAGTGCTATGGCGGGGACATCTCCCGAAAGAAGAAACTTCTGGAGAAGCAGAAGGAGGGCAAGAAGCGGATGCGCCAGGTCGGCTCTGTAGAGATACCGCAAAAGGCTTTTATGAACGTACTGAAACTGGATGAGAGCTGAGAGAGATCCCCGCGAGCGTGGGGATCTGCAAAATGCGCGAGCGGGCATAGGATGCCCTGGCAGCTGGCAAAGCCGAATGCTTCCCGTTAGATTCAGAGCGGAAGAGGCATGAATTGACCCTGATATTTCATCTTGACAAGGCTGAAAGCGGGGATTAGAATACCTGAGTATGTGTGCCAGAAACGTCCGTGTCCGTTCTTTCGCGCACACGTTTTATATGATTTGGTTAATTGAAAAGACATCGTCTGGAGGTGTGCGTTTTGGCAAACATTAAGTCCGCAAAGAAGCGCGTTCTTGTCAGCAAGACAAGGTATGAGAGAAACAAGGCAATCAAGTCTGGCGTGAAGACCGCGATCAAGAAGGTCGTGCTTGCGATCGAGGCTGGTGACAAGGAAACAGCACAGAAGGAGCTCCTGGCCGCGACGAGCGCGATCGACAAGGCTCAGAAGAAGGGTGTGTTCCACAAGAATACCGCATCCCGCAAGGTTTCCAGGCTGGCTGCCGCTGTCAACAGCATTGGCTGATTGGATTTGAGATATACCCGCGAGCGTGAGAATTTGCGACGAAATTGGCGCGAGCGGGCATATACCGGTGAAACAGCTGGCAAATTCAAATGATTCCCGGTATAACAGGAGCATCGGTCCGTCATCCCGGTGCTCTTTTTTTGCGCAAATAGAAAAGAGCAA
>CADBUA010000611.1 GCA_902797665.1 uncultured Lachnospiraceae bacterium
CACCCGGTATCCATTGATGGTCACTGGCAAATATTTCTTGATGCATGCAGCCGTAAGGCTTTGCTTCGACTGAGCATACGCATAAAACATGTTTATATTTGTTGAGTCATCACCAAAGGGGTAGTCTGCGCCTTGCCGGGCCTGTCATTTCCATACTTTTGCGGCAGGTGCAAAAGCTGACTGGACAGTTACAGAACAGGTTCCTGGTCAAAGGGCAAGAAGCATGTTTTTTGTTTGCTGCCGGCTCCCTTTTGTCAGAAATTGGATGATTTCCCGGATAATGAGCGAAATATTCATGAAGCTGGATCAATAAGCCTGGAAATCTGGGACGAAGTGGATTTCCGAAGGTACTAGGAGAGCATAAAAAGCATAAAGAGAAGCGGCCTCCCAGATAACTGACCTGGATCGCGAAGGAATCGTTCGGCCTGCGGCTGAATGATGGGGAGGATGATCGAGGTGGGACTGATCGAGAGATAGAGAGGTGGAATCGTACGTTTGGCCATGTTCTGGATCATAGCGGAAATACGTCATGAAGGGTATGGAGCTGCCCTCTTAGTGTTTAGAATGTTACTTATCCGGGCATAGCTATCTCCCTTTCCGGCCAGTGAGCATGGGGATAGCCTCAGATATGCATGCGTGAGCTCGTGGATCTCCTGAGGAAAAAGAGAGAACAGGGTAAGCAGCCAGCAGATAACGGCTGGAAAACAGGCCTCCCAAAAGGTGTTCCCATTTGCTGATTTATCGCATTATGGCGTGGACTTATCTGGAATATGACGGTAAGATGCACACAGCAGAAAACGAATGAAGACCACGAACATGAAGACCGCGAGCATGAAGACCACGAACATGAAACCAGCATCTGCTTTGGAGAACTGGGACGTATCGGCAGCGGATGGACAAAAGTCCACGAGGAACAAAAGAGGATGAAGGAGAAGATCTGTATGACAGGACTGACAGTTCAGGGTCATTCCATCCCTTGAGGGAGGGATTGCCTCTGCTTTATTGTGCCTGGGGCAGGATCTGTGAAAGAAAGACACGGCTGCCGCCTGATAGAGGCAGCAATAGGCGATTCTGGGAAGGAGCAAGTCATACACCCCGAAGAATGTAAGGTCCCTGACGGTGTGCAGACGCGCAGCCGGGAATACGTCACGTAAGTCCTATCTGGATGATCTACATCGATAGATATGCATATAGGTAATGATTGTATAGAAGTACTGTCATCCCGTAAAGGAAGGAGATGTTCATGATGATTGATATCATACTGCTTGGCTCCGCGGGCCTGGTGCCGCTTGCGGACCGCGCTTTAACTGCCGCACTCCTTGCCTGCTCCGGCCGCAAGATTCTTTTTGACTGCGGCGAGGGAACTCAGATCGCGGCGCGGCGGAAAGGGTTGGACTTATTGGATGTGGATCTGATCGCTCTGACCCACTATCATGGCGACCATACCTTCGGCCTTCCCGGGCTTATGCTGACCATGGCCAGCATTGGACGCAGAGAGCCCCTTTATATCACCGGGCCCAGGGGACTGGAGGAGGCGGTGGATCCTTTTCTTCGTCTGGCGGACTGGGCTACATTTGAGATCAAGCTGTTTGATCTCATGCCGGAGGGGCTCAGGCTTTCAGAATGGTTTCAGGGCTGGCCCAAAGGAGCAAAGCTGACGGCTTTCAAAACAGAGCACCGCGTATCCAGCCAGGGCTATCTTTTCAGCCTGGATCAGGAAAAGGACTCCCTGATTGAATCTCAGAAGTCACAGGAGCAGATCCAAAGAAGCCTGAGATTCGTGTTCTCTGGGGATACCATGGCCTGTGACAGCCTGATCGAGGCCTCCCGGGACGCGGACCTCGTCATCTACGACGCCACCTATGGCAGGAACGATCAGGCACAGACGGCCATCGATCATGGGCACATGAACTTTGCCCAGGCCGCGGAGACGGCACATAAAGCCGGCGCAAAGCGGCTGTGGCTGGCGCATTACGCTCAGACAATCAAGAATCCGGAGGACGATCTGCCAAACGCCCGGGCAATCTTTGAGAACACCGAGTGTGGCGTGGACGGACTGACGCGATCGCTCAGCTTTGAGACAGAAGCATTTTCAGGCCTCAGCGCAGAAACATCGGGAGACTTCGGGAACGTTGGCAGCCTGGGGAATCTCTCCGGAACTTATACGCGCGGTTAAGAGAATCTGCCAGCAATCATCCGGGGCCGCGGTATATGCAGTGGCACTGACGATTCGCCTGCGGCAGATCCTGACTGCCTCTGGCATAACCCTGCGAACGAGAGAACCTGCGATAAAATCGACGCGATCTGGCATATACCGACCTTGGTTTTCGGCATAAAGCTGGAGCTTCAGTTCCGATCGCTTCGCTTCAGGAAAGGGTAAAAAAAGCCCGGCCGTATGGCCGGGCTGAAGAATTCGGGTTTGCATGGGAATCACGCTCAGGCGCTTTTCCGCATCTCTTCCATGCAGAAACAGGACAGATACTCCCGGACGATCACGGAGAGCGGTGCTCCCTGACCGTTGTGGCGGCTTCTGTACGCAATTACCGCTTTGCGGAGATACATCTGAGCCATGACGCCCTGATTGCCGCAAAGTACCCCAAACAGCTCCCTGTCATTCATCTCACTCAGTTTCTTTTCCATCGCACACCTCGCCTGCCGCCTTCCCCGCGGCTCTGCCTCTTTTATCTCTACCGGCTGATCCCTCTCTTCTGACCGATCCTGATACGATCCGGGCTTTTCGGGATCCCTCCGGCGATTCCCTTGTTTCTGTCTTGCATTATAGAAAAGGCTGAGATATGATTCAAACGATTAATAATCATGTTTCATATGACAAAAAGTCATGGATGCGAGCATTGGAAAATCAGGAGGGAAGCGATGGACGCGGTAAAGTGCAGAGCACTTCTGGCGGCAGCAGATCTTGGCAGTATGAGCGCGGCCGCTGAGATGCTGGGTTACACGCAGTCCGGGATCACCCGCATGATCCATGCGCTGGAGGAGGAGACAGGCTTTCCTCTGCTGGTCCGGGGAAAATCCGGGGTGGAACTCAGCGGGAATGGAAAGCTGATGGTCCCGGCCTTCCGGGAGATCGTACGGGCGGATGAGAATGCACGCCAGATCTGTGCCGGGATCGGAAACGTGATCACGGGTGTTCTGACGATCGGGAGTTACTACAGCATCTCAGCAATGATGATGCCAGGCATCCTCTCGCGTTTTGAGAAGCAGTATCCGCAAATCCGGATCCGGGTCCAGGAGGGAGGCAACCGGGAGATGGCCAAGTGGCTTTTCGACAAGGCTGTTGACTGCTGCTTCTGCGCCAGGCCGGAAGAGAAAGTCCCCTGTGACTGGATCCCGATCTTTGAGGATGAGCTGGTGGTCTGGCTGCCAGCTGCAAGTCCGAAGGCGAAGCGATCCGCTTTCCCCCTGAAGGATCTCGAGCGTGAGCCCTTTATCCAGATCTCTCCGGGGAGCGATACGGATTTGGACCGTCTTCTGAAAAAGTACCAGCTGAAACCGAACATCCGTTACACCACCAGAGATGCCTTTGCCACCTACAACATGGTTTCCGCGGGTCTTGGCATCTCCTTTAACCAGAAGCTGATCTCCAGGGAGTGGAAGGGGAATGTGGTGGAGCTTCCCTTTGAGAAACCTGAGTACATTTCCCTGGGCATTGCAGTGCCGGCCCTGATCGATATCTCTCCCGCCACAGACCGTTTTATCCGCTGTGTGAAGGAAGTGATCCTGAAAGAGACGTGATAGACCGTGGCGCGAGATGCTGCGCAGCGAATGGCGCGGGCGGAGGCATGGGAGGATGGGGGCAGGAAGCAGTGCTTCTGAGAGATCAAAGGATCAGGAGATCAAGTGATTGAGAGACCAGGGGATCAAGGGATTGAGAGATCAGGAGATCGGAAGGCAGAAAAGCGCCCCCGCTTTTGCGGGGGCGGAGCAAATGCTATTTTGCCTTTTTCTTTGTTTCTCTTTCTCTTTATTTATATTGATTCTTCTATATGTTTCTTCTTTCTTGTACTTTTTACCAGTCTCCAGTCTGACGGATATTGGCCTCCATGAGCTTGTTGTAGCCAAGCCACTCGTCCAGGGCGTGCGTCTTGGACGCAGAGGCCATGATCTCCTTCATGGTCTCCAGGCGGGAATCGGTGTAGTCGGCGAGGTTGAGCGCAAGCGCTTCGGCCAGTTCAGGCTTCTTGGGGCTTCCGTACTCCAGCTCCCCATGATGGGCCAGAATACAGTGCTGAAGTTCGGACGTCAGTTTGTGCGGAAAGCCCTTGATCCTCCGACAGGCATATCCCACCAGCTCCGACCCCATCACGATATGGCCCAGGAGCTGCCCGTCGTCGGTGTAGTCATTCTCCGGGAAATTTGAGATCTCTTTGAGCTTTCCCACATCGTGGAAGGCAGCCGCCGTGATGAGGAGATCGTGGTTGAGGTAGGGGTAGATGCCACAGTAGAAGACGCAGAGCTTTACAACGCCCAGGGTATGTTCCAGAAGGCCGCCAACAAAGCTGTGATGGACGGTCTTGGCGGCGGAGTGCGTTTTGAAGGCGGCGGAGAATTCCTCGGCATTGAAATAAGAGTCGATCAGTGTTTTGAGCCAGGGATTCTGGACAGTTGCGAGAATCTCCAGAAGCTCCTGGTACATTTCATCCACACTGCGCGCACTGACCGGGAGATAGTCCGCGGCTGAATACTCCGTACTCTTCGCGATGCGGGCCCGCTTGATGTTCAGCTGAAGATTCCCCTGGAAGGTTGTCACATCGCCGACCGTGTATACGTAGTCCAGCGGCTTGAAACCATCGATGCCGGAAGAACCCGGGTCCCAGATCTTACAGTCAATGGTGCCAGTGGAATCCTGGAGCGTCACGTTCTCATAGGACTTGCCGTTCTTTGCGGTGGCCGTCTGCCTGTGTTTACATAGGTAGACATCGGAGATGTGGTCTCCCTCGTGAAAAGTTTCGATGAATTTCATGTATAGCCTCTTTTTCTATCCGGAAGGGTCTAAAACCTGGGGGGAATTGAAAATCTCTGCCCCAGGAGAAGCGATATCAATTTTGCTCATTATAGGTTAAACTAATCTGGTTCGCAATTGAAGCAGCACCTCAGGACTCCCCGGGAACTGTGGGTCAGAGCTTCAGCCTGTGCCAGAGACAAAGATAAAGATTTAGAAGTGATCGAGATAGAGATCGAGATAGAGATCGAGA
>CADBUA010000612.1 GCA_902797665.1 uncultured Lachnospiraceae bacterium
ATGCGTGCGGGAAGGCGCCTTTTTCTGCCCGTGATGAAACAGGTCGCGTGAGCAGGCATCTCACACGCCTGCCAGGGACAGGGCTCCCGCAGGAGCCCTGTTTCTCCTTTGTTTTTATAAACTATCGATTCTATTCTGTGATTTTACACTTTGCTCATCGGGTGCAGAAAGCTGACTGGGCAGCCGCGATTTCTCAAAAGCCTGAAATTCCAGCTCAAGCCCCAGATGATCAGGATTTATACTCCTTCTCGACCAGGTTTTCGACGCCATAGCGCTTGCGCAGCAGGGGTTTTTCGATCTTCCCTGTGGCGTTGCGCGGCACATCGGCAAAGATGATCTGCTTGGGCCTCTTATAGCGCGGGAGCTGTGCGCAGAAGCGCTGAATTTCCTCCTCCGTCGCCGTCATGCCGTCCTTGATCTTGATAATGGCACCGGTGATCTCACCGAGCCGCTTATCAGGCAGACCGATGACCGCGACATCCGAAATCTTTGGATGTTCCTCGAGGAAGTTCTCGATTTCCACCGGGTAGATGTTCTCTCCGCCGGAGACGATCACATCTTTCTTGCGGTCAACCAGGTAGATAAAACCTTCCTCATCCTGCCTTGCCATGTCTCCGGTCAGAAGCCAGCCATCCCGGAGAACCTCAGCGGTAGCCTCGGGGTTATGGTAGTACTCAGTCATGACGCCTGGTCCCTTGACGCAGAGCTCGCCGACCTCTCCCTGCTTGACGGCATTGCCCATCTCATCGGTGATCTTGCATGCCCAGCGGTAGCCCGGGACACCGATCGCCCCAACCTTGTTGATGTTGTCAAGACCAAGGTGCACGCAGCCAGGACCGGTGGACTCGGAGAGGCCGTAGTTCGTGTCGTAGAGGTGATTCGGGAAGTAGTCCTTCCAGTGCCGGATCAGAGATGGCGGAACCGGCTGAGCCCCGATATGCATGAGACGCCACTGATCAAGCCTGTAGTCGGAGAGCTTCACCGCTCCGCTATCCAGAGCCTCCAGGATATCCTGGGCCCAGGGCACCAGGAGCCAGACCAGCGTGCACTGCTCATCAGAGACCGCCTTCAGAATGACATCCGGCTTGGTTCCCTTGAGAAGAACTGCCCTGGAGCAGGACCAGAGAGAGCCCATCCAATGGAACTTGGCGCCGGTATGATACAGGGGTGGGATGCAGAGGAAACAGTCATTCCGGTTTGTGCGGTGATGGACTGCCTCCATCTCAGCTGCCTGATACAGGGAGAGATGCTTGTGAAGGATGGCCTTGGGGAAACCGGTGGTCCCGGAAGAGAAGTAAATTGCACCGAAATCCTCATTGCTGAGCGGCACATTCGGGTCCGAACTCGGGTAGTCCGCGACCAGTTCCCGATAGCTCTCGGCGAAATCCGGGCAGCCATCCCCTACGTAGAACAGAATCCTGCCCCTGGAGATGTCCTCGACATTGTCCTGGAGCCGATTGATAAACTCCGGCCCAAAGAACAGGATTTCCACATCCGCCAGATCCAGGCAGTAGGAGATCTCGTTTGCTGTGTAGCGGAAGTTGAAGGGAACCGCGATGGCGCCGGACTTCAGAACACCAAAGTAGATCGGCAGCCACTCGAGGCAGTTGAACATCAGAATCGCGACCTTTTCACCCTTTTTCACCCCGCGGTCGATGAGCATGTTTGCGACGCGGTTGGCCTTCTCGTCAAAGACCTGCCAGGTAATCTCCCTGCGGTAGGGGTGCGACTCCGTCTGCTGAACCAGGTCATACTCCTTGAAAGACAGCTTCCTGGGGTCTTCCATCGCCGGATTCAGCTCGATCAGCGCGACTTCCTCCCCATGCTCGCGCGCATTGCGTCTCAGCAAATCAGTTACAGGCATCTTTTTTCATCCTTTCTCTGGCTGCCTCCGGGATTCCCCAAAGACAGGTCCTGCCGCCGCCAGGTCCGCTCACACCGCCCTCCGGCCTGTCCCGGTCCGTCGGAAAGCCGAAATCCTCATAGCTCCCTTCCCTGAAGGCACTGCGAAATACGCGCCAAATGAGGTCTCCATCTCTCTGGCGCCCGCAGTCTCCCCTTCGGCGGTGCGGCATACAGGCCCCAGGCAGGGTCCTGCTGCCCGGCATCAGTTGCTTGCCTCACGGATCTTCTCATCCAAAAGAAAAAGACCGATCAGCGTTTCCTATTTTACCGCTATCAGATATTCTGTGCAAAAAAGCCGGGAACTGATCTCCTCCTCCAGCGCTTTTCTGCATGTCTAACCCCAGAGGATCTTAGGATCTGCCGTAGGCGAATCCATAGAGGACGACAGTTCAGAAAGGGCTTTACGGCTGCTTCCGTGCTGCGCACTCCCAGCAGGCTGAAGTCTCTATCCGCGGCCTTAACCGCGGCCTGATACTTTATCAGACATGTCTCTGGTCGCGAGGATCAAGGGGAACTGCATCCGGCAGAGAGCCCCTCCACATGACAAGCGCAGGCGGAGAAATGGGAGCGTTTATGGCCGCTTTGGCCGGTCTGATCTGGATCTGGCCTTATCATGCCTTCCCCGGATCACCCTGACCTGCGCCTCAGATGCCTGCAGCGCGTCCCTGAGGGCTAAAGGCCTGCCCAGACTCCTTTCAGAGGAAAGAAAGAGGGCAGCAAAAACGGTTTCCGGGCGCTCCGGAAACCGTTCAAACGTTCTGATATTTGTTTCTGCCCTTTTAAAGCTTTGCGCAGCAGGCGCGAAAGCTGACTTGACAGTTACGATATTTCTTTCGTCTTCCAAGCTGAGCTCAATACTTTCTCCACTGGTAGTTCGCCCAGGGGTTGCTCTCGTAGCACAGCTGATAATCCGCCAACGAGATCCCATCAATCACGTGTTCCCCGGCCTTGTCAACCCGTTCGATGGGCCGCACAAAATCATAGCGTCTGGAGACACACTCATGGTAATCATCTGTCCGGGCTGTCTTGACCCAGAAGAAATCATCCGAGACCATGAAGTAGGCATAGTTCAGCCTCTTGTCTTCCTCGTCGAGGCCTGTCAGGTCCACGTTATACCAGTAGCCATCCACCCGTACCTGATTCCAGGAGTGGTTCGCCTTCTCAGAG
Organism: uncultured Lachnospiraceae bacterium; assembly: GCA_902797665.1. GTDB lineage: Bacteria > Bacillota > Clostridia > Lachnospirales > Lachnospiraceae > Porcincola. The sequence continues at coordinate 3,073 of CADBUA010000612.1, forward strand.
TAGACAAAATCACACTCAACCCCGGCAAGCTGCAGGAACATCTGGTAGGCGTAGGAGTAATGCATGCACTGCCCCACCCCGGTCTTCAGCAGGGAAAAAAGATCCTGCGAGTTTGTGAGCACGTAGGAAGCGTGTTCACAGATATACCTGGCCAGCACCAGGCATTTTTCCTGATCCGTAGATGAGGAGGCTGTCAGGCTTTTGACCAGCGGACGATACTGCTCTGCCATGTCCGCGTCCTCCCAGACAGTAAAACTGCAGGAAAGCGTCACGCCCGCGGTCAGCCTGGCTGTGACTTTTGCCTTGCCGGGTTTGAACGCATAGCACTTGCCCGTGTCCGCTACATGGATAATCTTCTCATGATCGCTCTCCCAGAGGATTTTCCGCTTTGTCCCCTTGATCTTCAGCGGGATCTGATCGCCGACGGAGACCACCTTGGATGTCAGGTTAATGGTCGGCTCATCCACCACAATCCTGCAGGACAGCGTTTTTCCGCCGGTAGTCACCTTGACGAGGCAGTTTCCCTTCTGCCTCGCGGTGATTACCCCCTTTTGATTGACTGTAGCGATCTTTTCATCCGTGGAGCTCCAGACGGCATCCTTTCCCCCGTTTAAAAGGCTCAGCGTCCGGGTCTGATTCTCGAGGAAATACATCACCTTCTTATTCAGAGAAGCCGCCCTGGCGGTAAACCCGGCACTCAGGACCAGACCCAGCGTCAATACAAATAGAATGAGCCTTCTCGTGCTCTCTGCTTTTATCTGTCTCATATCCTTCCATGAACCTCAGAATAAAGCGCCAAAAGCGCTCTGTAAAAGATCGTACCTGTCCAGTCCAAGCGCCTGGAAGCTGCCAGGCCAGATGCAGGCTCCTGCGCCCACATGAAATGGCGCCCATCCTTTGCTTCTGTTCTGTGTTTTCACGCGCAGCGCAAGGCGGCAAAGCTGACTGGACCGTTACAGATCATCTTCCTAAAACCCTGACAGTCTATCACAGGGTCTGTGAAAAGACAAAAAGAAAAATGGCGTGAGAGCGCCCAATCCGCGGGAAAATAAGAGATAAGAAAAGAGAAGTCTGCTGATATGATCTATTCCTATGTTTTTGCATGCTGGCAACAGATAAATGGGCAGAGCAGGAATACTCCTGATGGATCCCGGCAGGTCCTGATGTTTCCGGGTATAGAGATGGCAAAAGCTCTATAGAGCCCCTGGCCCCCAGAAAGGCCAAATCGCGCATGAAAGCCCAGAGGCTTCAGGCAAGGGGAGGGCTCTATGGCTCAAAAGCGGCAGGCTTTCCAGTCCATTCCATTCCTGAAAAGATCCTGCGCTGCAAAAAAATAAGAAAATCGAAAGAATTATCCCGAAAGATCCCAAAAACAAAGCTGCACAGGTAAAGTCGCAGGCCACTTTCCAGGTACGAGCAAAGAAACCCCCTGGGAGGAATCATTCTGAGCCTGAATGGATGAGCACAGTCAGGGCCTTGATGAAATTCAGACAGGAATACAGATTTATTACGATATCTATGTCTATACCTGTACCTATGCCTGTACCTGTACCTGTTTCGTATACATACTGTCTATTTCCCATATTATAATATACAAATATCTAGTTTACTGCTATATCATTGCGTCATGCCATGCTTATTTCACCACATCACAAGGTGGTTATATCACTGCATTATTATATATCCGCCCCGCTTTATCGATTAAGCGAACAAAGTCAGGCAGCATCGGGGACA
>CADBUA010000613.1 GCA_902797665.1 uncultured Lachnospiraceae bacterium
TCCCCGCCGCTCTCTTTCCGCGCGTCTGCCTCCCGGGACAGTGCCTCATAGAGATCCGCATCATGCACTCCCTCCTCCTGAAGATAGGATCTGATGCCTGTCAGGTTTTTCTCTGTGCTGACCGTTACCCTGTCATAATAGGGCATGTAGGCCCCGTAAAGGCTGTTCTTGTTAGGCGCGATGGCCAGGGCAAAAGACGCCCCCATACTCTCCGCATAATCCTGAGCGAGGGCCATGGTATGGGCCAGATCAAAAAGGGCCCGTAGGTCCAGCTGTCCCGCTCCCTGAAAGTCCCCGAGTGAATCCTTGTAGAACAGCCAGCCGTCTGTCCCGAGGATTACACCCTCCGCGGAGGAGACATGGCCGATCTCCGCTGAAAGGACTGCGTTGGCAGTCACCAGTTCATTGCGAAAGCCAAAATGCTCCTGAAAGTATTCCCCGGCTTCCGGGAGATACCGGAGGTTCAGGGAGCCGTCTTCCAGAAAGAGAGACGGAAAGACGGACCTTTCCCGATTCTCGGAAGATTCCTCCTGTCCGGAAATCAGCAGCCCCAGAGAGGGGGTCAGGCAGAGGAGGAAAAACAGAAAGCAGAAAGTCAGGCGAAGCATCTGAATGCTTTTATGGCTTATGCTGCATCTCTCTGCATCTTCAAAGCTCCCGCCGATCAGGTGTCCTTCTTCTCTCTCCTGCCGCTCCCTGATCTGTTTCCCGATCTCTTCTCCCTTCAGCATCTGTTCCAATTGGTCTCTCTCATCTCGATCCAGTTTTCTGTCCATTCTCCGGTCCTCATCTCGATTCTGTTTCCGCTCCATTTTTCGGTCCATCCCCTTTCCCCCTCAAAAACGGAAATAGATGAACGGGTTGTAGCTTCCACCGGCCAGGCTCAGGATCGAGAGGGCAGCAAGAAGAAGCGCCAGAAGTCCTGAAAGGATCACCTTCCCCGGCCCCTGCATCCACTTCCCGTGAATATTCCTCTCTGCGAACTCCCTCAGCGGGAAACAAAACAGCGCTCCCAGGAGAAGGGCCTCTATGGAGGCCGGCGTCAGGACCGACAGAAGAACTGCCAAAGCTTCCCGCTTTTCCGGAGCCAGAATCCCCTGCCAGGAGGAGGGGGAGCTGATGCGGGAAAGAAAGAAGAAGCCTTGCCCCATCGAATCTGCCCGAAAGAAGACAAAGCCCGTCAGCACAACCAGAAGGAGGTAGAGATGCGAGATCGCTCTCCCGGCTCTGCTCCGTTTCTCTCTCCGAAAGACCGGCAGAATCTCCTCCAGCATCAGGAAGGATCCATGGAAGAATCCCCAAAACAGAAAAGTGATATTGGCCCCGTGCCAGAGACCTGTACAGAGAAAAACCAGATACTTGTTCAGCACCGTCCGGAGCGGTCCCCTCCGGTTTCCCCCCAGAGGGATATAGAGATAATCCCGGAACCAGGAGGAGAGGGAAATGTGCCAGCGCCTCCAGAACTCCCGGACGGAATCCGCCCGATAGGGCGATCGGAAATTCTCCTGGAAATGAAAACCAAAGAGAAGTCCCAGGCCGATCGCCATGTCACTGTAGCCAGAAAAGTCATAATAGATCTGCAGCATGTAGGCAAAGGCGGCAAGAAGGGCAGAGGGGCCAAAAATCCTCTCAGGCGGAGCGCCATAAATCGTATCCGCAATCATACCGCAGGCATTGGCAATCAGGACCTTCTTCCCAAGGCCCAGAGAAAAGCGGCAGATCCCTGTAAATATCCCCTCCAGCGTCGCCTTCCGATGATCAATCTCCTCTGCGATGTCCCGGTACTTCACGATCGGCCCGGCAATCAGCTGCGGAAAGAAAGACAGATAGAGCAGAAGCCTGAAAAAACGCCTCTCCGCCGGAAGCACCTTTCTGTGGACATCGATCAGGTAGGATAAGGCCTGGAACGTGTAGAAGGAGATTCCGATGGGGAGAGCGATCTCCGGGACCTTCAGGAAAGATCCGAAAAGCGCGTTCACCGTTGATACGGCAAATGATGCGTACTTGAAAAGCCCAAGCAGAGAGAGGTTGAAAACGACCGCCAGGGCCAGAACCCCGCCGCTGGCTCTATCCTGCTCCTGCCATGCTCCCATCCATCTGCCAAAAGCGAAATTCAGAACAGCGGAACACAGAAGCAAAAGAACATAGACCGGCTCCCCGTAGGCATAGAAAATCAGGGAAAAGAAAAGCAGTACCGCGTTCTTTTCCCTGATCCTGGAAGACTGTAAAACTGTATGCAAAAGCCAAACCAACGGCAAAAAAAGACTGAGAAAAACAAGAGAGCTGAAAACCATCCAGGATCAAACCGCCTTTCCCTGCTGAAAGATACAGCGGGCAGGGCTTCAATCCGCCCCACCCGCAGCTTAAGAGCGCCTCAGTTTCACTTCACTGTCACCAGCATCTCCTTCTGGTAAGTCCCTTTGGCCAGGGCGGAAGTCAGAGAAAGGCGCATATACTTTCCTTTCCCCTTTCCCTTGATCCGGTCTCCATTGGGATCGTAGATATACCACTTCCCCTTCAGCCGGATCAGGACCCAGGCGTGAAAGCTCCCCTTCGGGTTGTAAAGCGTGGACTTTCCAAGGGCGATGACCACCGGATATCCCGTGGCCTTTGAGGCCAGATGGGCGAAGGCTGCCGCGTCATGATAGCAGCTTCCTCTCTTCCCCTGAATCATGGCAAGCGCATAACTCCTGTCCCAGTCGGCCGGGAGGGATTTTTTCAGATAAGCCGCCATGAACTGCGCCGGGACAGAAGCATACTGGAAGTTCTTCACACAGTAGGCAAATAGCTTCTCCAGCTTCTCCTCCCCCTTGTCTTTCTTCTCTGTCACGTGATCAATGACCTGGGTGAGCGCTGTGTTCAGCGCTTTCTCTGTCGCCGCCGCGCCAAATGCCTCCGCCCTGAAAAGCAAAAGCAGGGAAAGCCCCACAGCCAGAAAACAGCCTGTCCGCATCAGAAATCTTTCCTGGATGCCGTTCATTCTCCCCCTCCATCTCATTGTCCTTCCCCCTCTCTTTGTATTTCCTGAACAGCTGTCCAGGTTAAGCCGCGCCGTAGCCGAGATAGTAGGCGATGCCCTTCCGGGTGCCGGTGTAGACGACGATTCCCCCGTCATAGTAGTAGTTCCGGTCCTTTCCATCCCCCCAGCAGCCGTCCAGAACCTCCACCTTCTTCGGCTTTCCCAGGTACTTCTCAAGCGGCAGCTCCGAGAGTTTCACCTCGTACTTGTCCATCGCTTTTCTCATTTCCCTGGTCCGTTTCTGGTTCAGCTTTCCGTTCTGTGAGAACCAGTAGAGCTCGGCCGTGAAAGTGCTCTGATTCATCAGGCACAGAGCCCCGGTGGCCGCTTTCCCATCAGCGCCAAAATAGTATTGACTCTTTCCCAGGCTGATCCAGGTATCCTGAACCGCCTTCCCATCAGCCCCAATATAGTAGTAGGCTCCACTTTCCTTCACCAGGATTTTTTTCTGCCGTACACCCTTTCTGTAATAAATCCCGGACGCGTCAAAGCCAGTCCTCTTCCCTGCCTGGGCAGCGGAAGCCGAAAAGACTTCCCCTCCCGGCAGAAGGCCAAGACACAGAACCAGAAGCAGGCACATCAGAATGCGGATCGTTCCCCTTGAATTCTTCCCCATCATTTCTCCCTCTCTCCATATACGCACCGCTCTGGGTGCATCAGCCAGCAGAACTTCCTGTATCTGGCTCTCGATGTGATGATTCATTGAAATGATTCATTTGAAATGGTTCATTGAA
>CADBUA010000614.1 GCA_902797665.1 uncultured Lachnospiraceae bacterium
GATTAATAATATTTCAAAAAAATGAATAAAATTAATCTTTACTTTCTCCCGGACTCGGTGTAGGATACCCCTGAAGTTTTTGCCAGAGGGCTGTTTCAGCCTCCCGGGCGGTATTTCAGAAAAGGAGCGGAGGCTCCGGATTGGGGACATTTACATGATCAGAGCAGGGATAATCGGATCCACCGGATACGCGGGGGCGGAACTGGTCCGCCTTCTTTTGCAGCACCCTGAAGCAGAGATTATCTGGTATGGATCCAGAAGCTTTGCGGGGCAGAAGTTTTCAGACATCTACCGGAACATGGTCTCGCTGGTGGATGAGACTTTGAGGGCAGAGGATATGGAAGCGCTGTCAGAGGAGGCGGATGTCATCTTTACGGCAACGCCCCAGGGGCTCTGCGCTTCCCTTGTCAATGAAGAGATTCTCGCCCGGACAAAGCTGATCGACCTCTCCGCGGACTTCCGCCTGAAGAAAGTGGAGGTCTACGAGAACTGGTATAAGCTTGCGCACAAGGCGCCCCAGTATCTCGAGGAGGCTGTCTATGGACTTCCGGAACTTTACAGAGACAGAATCCGCAGCGCCCGGATTGTGGCGAATCCCGGCTGCTACACGACCTGCTCGATTCTGACCTTATATCCCCTGGTAAAGGAAGGACTGATCGAGCCGGACTCCATCATCATTGACGCCAAGTCCGGGACCAGCGGTGCCGGACGGGGGGCCAAGGTCCAGAACCTTTTCTGCGAGGTCAATGAGAGCATCAAACCTTACGGGGTGGCGAAGCACCGGCACACGCCGGAAATCGAGGAGCAGCTGTCCTACGCGGCAGGTCTTGACTACCAGAATGGAGAGAGCATCTGTCTGAACTTTACACCCCACCTGGTGCCTATGAATCGGGGGATTCTGGCAACCTGCTACGCAAAGCTGAAAGAGGGCGTGGACAAGGAGCAGCTGGCCGGGGCCTATCAGAATGCCTATGCGGGCGAGCGCTTCATCCGTCTTCTCGGAGAGGATTCTTTCCCGGAGACCAGATGGGTGGAGGGGAGCAACTTCGTCGATATCGGCTTTACGCTGGATGAGCGGACCGGCCGGGTCATTGCCGTGGGTGCCCTCGACAACCTGGTGAAGGGGGCGGCAGGTCAGGCTGTCCAGAACATGAACCTTCTTTTTGGCCTGCCGGAAGATCTGGGTCTCAGGCTGGTTCCCGTATTTCCGTGAGAGGGAAAAAGCCAGATACGGTCCAGTCCGCTCTGGCCAAATGCCTGCAGGCGCCTGCGACTGGACAGCTGGAGGCATGAAAATGCATGAAAGCATCTCGGTGAACATGAAGACGCATGGATATCTGCACGGGCATATGAACATATGAACATATAAGCACATGTTCATACGCATAGACCGAAACATATCCATATATACATGGATATATGTCTATATGCATGAATATATACCTACATATACAAGTATTGATATAAAACTGTATAAGTCTCTGCTTATACCGAAGAAACAGACATCAACCGTACAGGACAAAGGCAGAACCCGATAGATCCGGGCTCCGCATGCAAGGAGGCTCATATGGCAGCATTCGAATCGATTGACGGCGGGGTGACTGCCCCGAAAGGCTTTCAGGCGTCAGGCGCCTGCGCGGGCTTCCGGAAGGGGCGCGATGACATGGCCCTGATCTTTTCCAGCGTGCCGTGCACACTGGCAGGGACCTTTACCTCAAACCTGGTCAAAGCGGCTCCGGTCCTCTGGGACAGGGAGATTGTGCAGAAGTACAGGGAAGCGCGGGCGATCATCGTGAATTCCGGTGTCGCCAACGCCTGTACCGGGGAAGAAGGCATGCGGATCTGTGAGGAGACCGCAGAGGCTGCGGCAGATGCCCTGAACATCCGGAAGGAGGAGGTCCTCATTGGCTCCACGGGTGTCATCGGAAACCAGATCCCCATGGACATCATTCGAAATGGAGTCTCCCTTCTGGTTCCGGCTCTGTCAGACACGAGAGAGGCAGCCTATGACGCTGCAGGCGCCATCATGACCACGGACACAGTCCGCAAGGAGGCAGCGGTTTCTTTCACCCTGGGCGGGAAGAAAGTGACCCTGGCGGGTATGAGCAAGGGCTCTGGCATGATCCATCCGAACATGTGTACTATGCTTGCTTTCCTGACGACAGACGCGGCGATCTCGGCAGAGCTTCTGCAGAAGGCGCTCTCGGAGTGTGTGGAGGATTCCTTCAACATGATCTCAGTGGACGGGGATATGTCCACCAATGATACCTGCCTCCTGATGGCGAACGGGCTCGCCGGGAACCGGGAGATCACGGAGGAGGGGGAGGATTACATCCTCTTCCGGAATGCCCTCAGCCTCATCAGCAAGTGCCTGGCCCGGAACATGGCGAAGGACGGGGAGGGGGCAGCGGCCCTCTTTGAGGTGAAGGTCCAGGGCGCTTCCAGCAGACAGCAGGCGGTCACGCTGGCGAAGTCGGTCATCGGCTCCAGCCTGGTCAAGACAGCCATCGCCGGACATGACGCCAACTGGGGGCGGATCATCTGTGCCATGGGTTACTCCGGGGCATCCTTTGATGAGTCCAGAGTCTCCCTGAGATTTCAGAGCAAGAACGGGGAGATTGCGATCGCAGAGAACGGTGTGACCACCGGTTTTGACGAGGCGCTGGCCACGAAGATCCTGTCCGATGACGAGATCACGGCCGTGATCGATCTCCACGAGGGCAGCGAAAGCGCAGTGGCCTGGGGCTGCGATCTGACGCATGAATACATCAACATCAACGCAGACTACAGATCCTGAAAGGAATGGAGAGAGCATGAACCTCAAAAAGGAAGAGATGGACCGCTATCTGGAGAAAGCCAACGTGCTGATCGAGGCACTGCCCTACATTCAGAGCTTTCAGGGGGCGGTAATCGTTGTCAAGTACGGCGGGTCCGCGATGGTGGAGCACGATCTCAAGAAAAACGTGATCAGGGACGTCGCTCTCCTGAAGCTGGTGGGCTTTCGGCCGATCATTGTACACGGGGGCGGCAAGGAGATTACCAACATGCTCTCCCGCGTTGGGATGAAATCGGAGTTTGTGGGCGGCTTCCGGGTGACGGATCAGGAGACCATGCGGATTGTGGAGATGGTTCTGAACCGCATCAACAAGGGGCTGGTCTCGATGATGGAGAAGACTGGTGTCAAGGCCTGCGGGGTTTCCGGCAAGGACGGCACCATCCTCCGGGTGGACAGAAAAAGGCCCAATGGGGCCGATATCGGCTTTGTCGGGGAGATCAAGGAGGTCAACACGAGCCTGCTCACAACCCTCCTGGACAATGACTTTGTCCCGGTCGTCTGCCCGGTGGGATCTGATGACGGCTACTATTCGCACAACATCAACGCGGATGACGCGGCTTGTGCCATCGCCAAGGCGATGAAAGCCCAGAAGCTGGTCTTTCTATCGGATATCCAGGGGGTCTATCAGGATCCGGACGATTCGTCCAGCCTGATCTCGGCGATGACTGTGGCGGAAGCCAGAGCCTTTCTGGAGAGCGGCCATGCCGGGGGAGGCATGCTGCCCAAGATCCAGAGCTGCATCGACGCGATCGAGGGAGGAGTCTCCCGGGTCCACATCCTGGATGGGCGGATTCCCCATTCGCTGCTTCTGGAGTTCTACACCAACAAGGGCATCGGCACAGCCATCATGGGAGACTGACCCAGCC
>CADBUA010000615.1 GCA_902797665.1 uncultured Lachnospiraceae bacterium
ATCCTAAGTGCCTCTGGTATACAAAAGGATCCGATGATCCTGCCCCATGACCGGGGGACAGACGATAAGACCCGATAGGAGAAGCATCATGTTTTATAAGACGTATCTGTTGAAGTACGGAGAGATCGGCGTCAAGGGGAAGAACCGAAACACCTTCGAGGATGCTCTGGTGGGCCGGGTCCGCGAGGTGCTCCGGAACGTGGACGGGAAGTTCCACGTGTACAAGGAGCAGGGCCGGGTCCTGGTGGATGTGGAGAGTGAAGAAGGAAGCGTGGACTTCGATGAACTGATCGCGGCGATTCAGACCGTCTTCGGTATTGTCGGCATCTGCCCGGTGCTGAAGACCGAACTGGGACTGCCCATTTCCTTCACGCCTGAAGTCATCAGCTTCATGCAGCAGACCTACGGTCTGAGCCTGAAGCGGTCCATTGAGGAAGTATTGAAGATGGCTGAGAATGGGGAAGGAAAGCCCGAGGGATCAGAAAATCCGGGAGATTGTGATCTGGCGGCAGCGGAAAAGACAGATCTTTCCGCTTCCTCAGAGAAGAAGCCGCTCACTTTCAAAGTCCACAGCCGCCGGGCCAACAAGCGCTACCCAATCCCTTCGATGGACGTCAATGCCTTCCTTGGGGAGCGGATTCTCGACGCTTTCGGGGATCAGGTTCAGGTGGATGTGCATGAGCCCGATGTGATGCTTTATGTGGAGCTTCGGGATGAGGTGTATCTCTACTCGAAGATTCTGCCAGGACCTGGCGGCATGCCCTATGGCACCAATGGCCGGGCGGAGCTTCTCCTCTCGGGCGGCATCGATTCTCCGGTGGCCGGGTACATGATCGCCCGGCGGGGGGTTCGGATTGACGCTGTCTATTTCCATGCCCCGCCCTACACATCGGAGCGGGCCAGGGAGAAGGTGCTGGACCTTGCCAAAAGGATCTCCCGCTACACAGGGCCAATTCGTCTGCATGTGGTCAACTTCACCGACATCCAGATGATGATCTACGAAAAGTGCCCGCACGACGAACTGACCATTATTATGCGCCGATACATGATGCGCATTGCCGAGTACTTTGCCCTGAAAGACGGGGCGCAGGGCCTGATCACCGGGGAGAGCCTCGGCCAGGTGGCCAGTCAGACCATCCAGAGCATCTACTGCACGGATGAGGCCGCGAGCATCCCGGTCTTCCGGCCCCTGATCAGCTTTGACAAGCAGGATATTGTGGACCTGTCCATGAAGATTGGAACCTATGAGACCTCGATCGAGCCCTACCAGGACTGCTGCACGATCTTTGTTGCCAAGCACCCGGTCACCAAGCCGCGCCTGGATGTGATACAGCGGTCTGAGCAGAAGCTTGAGGGATTTGTCGAGGAACTGCTGAAGAGTGCCGAAGAGACTGCGGAGACGATTGAGATCGGCTGAGACTGGGGAGATGAAAATGCTCTGAAACTGCAAAGTCCGGGCGCATCTTCACGAAGGCATAGGATCCTGCGCCCGGCCTTTGCTTTTGAACTGTATCACCTTGCCTGGAAGATAGCGGCCTGAGAGACTGGACAGTTACAGACAAAAAGCCGCTGCCATTGGCAGCGGCTTCCATGAGGCATTTTCAGAATGCTTTTGAAAGATCAAAAATAGATCCAAAACAGGCCCAGAACAGATCCGGAATTGATTTTAAACTGATATAAAGCTGATTCAGAACAGCTTTGGATCAGATTTCAGATCAGATACGGCTTGAGGATCTCAAGGATTTCGTCCAGATTGTCCTCCGCGTGGATGCTGAGGTCGATCGGCTTGGAGAGATCCAGGCTGAAGATTCCCATGATCGACTTGGCATCGATCACGTATCTTCCGGACACAAGGTCAAAATCATTGTCAAACTTGGTGATGTCGTTCACAAATGACTTCACCTTGTCGATGGAATTAAGGGAAATCTGCACAGTTTTCATCGATCGTCCTCCATAGAGAGCAGTGCGGGAGTGCACCGTTTCGGTGCATAAGTATCAACTTGTCTGCCTGAAATCATATCGTTTTCAGGGTAAAAAGTCAAGCCCGGCAGGGAAATCCGAGGCATCCAGGTCTCTGAGAGAGCTGCTTTCGCCTTCCGGATCGATCCGAAAGGAAACCGGGACAGGGGAGTCAGCATGAATGAGTTTTCCGGCAAGAGAGCAGCGCTGCACACACTGGGCTGCAAGGTGAATGCCTATGAGACAGACGCGATGCAGGCGGACCTGAAGGCAGCAGGCTTCGAGATTGTCCCCTTCAGTGAGAAGGCGGATGTCTATGTGATCAACACCTGTTCGGTCACCAACATCGCGGATCGGAAAAGCCGGCAGATGATCCACAAGGCGAGGGGGAGAAACCCGGGAGCCCTGGTGGTGGCGGCAGGCTGTTACGTGCAGACGGCTCTGGAGAAGACAAAGCTGCCTGTGGACGCGGATCTTCTCATCGGGAGCAGCAGCAAGGGGAGTCTGCTGACGGAGATCCGGAAGTGGGTCAAGGATCATCCGGAGCGCTGGGAGGGGGATGCTGCCGAGGCAATCTCGCGGCCCCTGGATCAGAGTATCTGTGTCTCCGACCTCCGTCAGGAGCATCGCTATGAGCTTCTTCATCTTCCGGAGCGCTGGAGAAGGACCCGGGCCTATGTCAAAGTGCAGGATGGGTGTGACCTCTACTGCAGTTACTGCATCATCCCCTACGCGAGAGGGCATGTCCGCAGCAGACCTCTTCCGGACCTTCTGTCAGAGCTCCGGGAGCTTTCGGATTCCGGTACCCGGGAGCTGGTTCTGACCGGCATTCACCTCTCTTCCTATGGGGTGGACTTTCCGGGAACTGACGGATTCCAAAAAAAGGGAGCCTGGCAGGAGCGTTCCCAGCTCATCGAGCTGATTGAGGCGGTATCAGAAGGCACAGGGATTGAGCGGATTCGCCTGGGGTCCCTGGAACCCACCATCATCAGCGAAGAGTCGGCAAAACGCCTTTCTGAAATCCCAGAACTATGCCCTCATTTTCATCTCTCTCTGCAGAGCGGGTCAGACACGGTATTAAAGCGGATGAATCGCCATTATTCTGCGGAGAGTTACCTTGAAAAACTGGACATCCTCCGAAAGCATTTTGATGACCCGGCCCTGACAACAGACGTGATCGTTGGCTTTCCGGGGGAGACGGAAGCGGAGTTTCAGGAGACCGTGCGCTTTTTGGAGATGGCAGAGCTTTTTGAGACCCATATCTTCCGCTATTCGAGAAGAGCGGGAACCAAAGCGGACCGCATGGAAGGGCAGCTGACGGAGCAGGTCAAAGCGGAGCGGGCCGAGGTTCTGGAGGAGATGAGCCGCAGCTTCCGGGAACGCTACATTGAGCGGCATATCGGAAAGCCCGCGGAGGTTCTCTTTGAGGAGCCTGAGGGAGCGCATACGCCCAATGCCTGGAAGACTTCCAGGGACCCGGTATTGGAGCCATCTCAGCCAGATCAGGAAACGGAAAAGGTCTTTGGGGGATCTGAAAATACGCCTGAGAGCGGCGGGAAAAGCTATGCGATGCCCCCGGAGGGGGCAAAGACCTACGCCGGCTACAGCCGGGAGTACATCCGTGTTTCCATGTCCTCTTCGGAGGATCTTCGGGGCAGCATCCGCTCAGGAGTTCTGCGCCGCCCCCGATAGTTCTTGAAAATCCGAGGGTATTATATTAAAATTAGATTAGAATATTCTGCAAACAGACGGAAAAGGGCAAGGGGTTATGGCAGACATCTACAGTACACAGTATTTTAAAGTGGACACGAGCCCGGAACTTCGTGTCAAGAAGGTTCTGGAGCTGGTTTATGTAGCGATGACGGAAAAAGGGTATAACCCGGTCAATCAGATTGTCGGATATATTATTTCCGGGGATCCAACCTACATTACAAGTCACAAGAATGCCCGCAGCATGATCATGAAGGTGGAGCGCGACGAAATCGTTGAGGAGCTGCTCAAAGAATATATCCGCAACGAATCATGGAACAGCCGAACATGACAGACTATAGACGGGTATTGGGGCTCGATTTCGGATCAAAGACAGTGGGAGTGGCTCTTTCAGATCCTCTCAGGCTGACCGCCCAGGGGCTGGAGATCATTCGCAGAGACCGGGAGAACAAGCTGCGCAGGAGTCTGGCGCGCATTCAGGAGCTGGTTGAAGAGCACGATGTATCCACCATCGTGCTGGGGCTTCCGCGGAACATGAACGGTTCCATCGGGGAGCGCGCCGTAAAGAGCATTGAGTTTTCAAAGCTGCTGGAAAAGCGCTGCGGATGCCCGGTGGTTCTCTGGGATGAGCGGCTGACGACAGTGGCGGCGGATCGGACCATGATGGAGTCCGGTGTCCGGCGCGAGGACAGAAAAGACTATGTCGACAAAATCGCTGCGATGCTGATCCTGCAGGGATACCTGGACAACCTGAACAGCGGCCGGAAGATGCCGGAGCTTGACGGGGATGCGCTGCTTTCCGCCTATCGGGAGGCGCACCCGGAGACGAATAAAGAATGATGAAGCGCTGAGGCATCCTTGACACGCCCGGGTCAGGATCACGCGCAGGATATGCCTGGGGCAGGAGAGGTAAGATGGAGAAGCTGACATTTGAGTCTGATGGGGGAGAACGTCTGGACTTTTTTGTGCTGGAGCAGACGCGCGTGGCAGGGAAGGATTATCTTCTGGTGACGGACTCTGAGGGGGATGACGGGGAAGCCTATATCCTCCGGGACGACTCCGGGGATGGAGATCAGGAAGCTGCCTATATCTTTGTCGAGGATGATGAGGAGTGCGCGGCGGTGGGAAAGATTTTCTCCGAGATGCTCGAGGACATCGATCTTTTCTGATAATCCGGGCAGGATCCCTCCTCCTGCCCTTCCCGAGAGGACGAAGGCGAAAGAAAAGGAATGTTATCCCCTCGGCGGGGCCTGTCCCTCCAGGCAGTGACTTGTGCCTGAGGGTTTTTTTGCGCTTCTGTAAACGCCGGGATGGGTGTTTTTTCAGCCTTCCTTATTGTCC
>CADBUA010000616.1 GCA_902797665.1 uncultured Lachnospiraceae bacterium
GCTGGAGAAGCGATGGGGGACTATCTCGCCTCATCCGGCCTTCCGGGAGACATCGGGATCCTTCAGGCCAAGCAGCAGAATCCGGAGATTGAGGCGATCCTCAACGTGGGCGGGGAGATTTCCCTCTACGTCACGCAGACGGACAACAATGATTTCTATCTGGACCACGACGCCTTTCAGAATCCCAGTGAGAGCGGGGCAGCCTTCTTTGACTGCCGCTGCCGCCTCTTTCCGGAGATGGGCCAGGTGATCATTCATGGCCACAACATGAAATCCGGCGCTATTTTCGGTGCGCTTCAGAAGTTCAGGACGCTTTCCTATTTCCGCCAGCATCCGCTGATCTTTGTCACGACGCTCAAGGGAACAGAGATCTACGCGCCCTATGCCATCGCCGATGTCGATGTAGACGCGGATTCCCCCTCCTTTTTCCTGGAGGTGGTCTGGCGCTTCACCCCGGAGATGTTTCAGGGGTACGTGGATTACCTGCGGGGGATGAGCATTTATTCGATCCCGGTAGACCTTCGATTTGGCGACAAGCTTCTGATGCTCTCTACCTGCTCCTATGTTTATGGGCAGAGTCGGATGGTGATCTGCGCGAGAAGGCTTCGGGAAGGGGAGAGCCCGGCCGGACTCTCTTCCCTGATCGCCCGGAGCATGGAGAAAAGTGTGGGGGAGAACCACGGTTTCAATGCCTGGGCTTTTCGGGAAGAGAGTCTGCTTCAGACCCTCCATCTGAAGCAGATGACCTTGGAGACAGAGACAGAGCCAGAAACAGAGCCAGGAAAAGTGATTGAGGCCGGGGAGAATTCAGAAGAAAAGAAGGAGCGAGACGGCAGATCAGGCTCCCCCATGGCGGGAACAGAATGGCAGGAGAAAGAGGACCTGAGCGTGATTTCCCTGAGCCGGGAGGAGACAGAGCCTCTTGAGGCCATAGGAAATGCATTTGGGGAGAGGGGACTGACAAAGGTGATGAGAGATGCGGATTCAGATTCTGGAGCTGATTGAGGGCGCGAAATATGCGGAGGGACTTACAGTCATCATTGACGTGTTCCGGGCCTTCACAACGGAGTGCTATGCCTTTGCGGGCGGGGCGCTTCTGTCCTACCCCATCGGGACGATGGAGGAGGCCTTTGCCATGAAAAAAGAGGACCCGAATCGGATCCTTCTCGGTGAACGGGGTGGGGCCAGGGTGGAGGGCTGTGATCTCGGAAACTCTCCTTATGACGCAGAACAGATGGACTTTTCCGGCCGGGAGATCGTGCACTCGACCAGTGCCGGAACCCAGGGGATTGTGAGGGCCGATCAGGCAGGTGCCGCCCCCATCCTGGCGGGGGCACTGGTGAACGCGAAAGCCACCGCCGCTTATATCAAAAAAAGGAATCCAGAGCGCGTAACGCTCGTAGCCATGGGAAATGCTGGTGTTTCGAGTGCGCCGGAGGATGTTCTCTGTGCCCGCTATATCAGGTCCCTCTTATTGGAGGAGGCAGGGGAGACTTTTGACCTTTGCCGGGAGCTGGAATGGCTTCGGCATCACGGAGCGGAAAAGTTCTTTGACCCAGAGCTCCGGGAGATCTTTCCCCCGGAAGACTATCCCCTCTCAGTCTCTGTCAACCGCTTCCCCTTTGTCCTTCTGGCCGGGAAAGAGAAGGGACGCCTTTGTCTCCGGCGGGTAGATGTGTGCGGGATGGATCCTGCCCTCTGACGCCTTTTCGGCCTGGCGTTGAGATTTCCCGGCAGCTGGCAAAAGCTATCGCTTCCCGGGATTGTCCGCCAGAAGATCCGAGAGATCTTTCCGGATCTCTTGGAAATCAATCCCAAGGGGCGGGAGTATGCCCACGGGAACGGTATCCTCAAAGCGGTAGATCCGGTAGCTGTCCCGGTCAAAATCCATGACTGTGACGGCCTCCTGATCCGGGGAAACGGCCCAGAATTCCCGAACGCCGGAGCGCTCATAGAGAATGGCCCTGCGGTTCAGGACAGAGCGCCAGTTCCGGGGGGAGAGGATCTCAATCACGAGGTCCGGAGATCCAAGAATCCGCCCCTCTTTCAGGGAGACGGGCTGCCTGAGGACGGAGAGGTCCGGTACCAGGATCGTCTTTTCATCGGATGGGCTGATCTGGATTCTGGCAGGGGCTGGAATCACGGAGTAGGGCAGGCTGTGGGCGCGAATATGGCCCTTCAGGGCCGCGTAGAGATCCCCTGAAAGGATCTGCCGGCGGAGCGAATGCAGATCAGAAGGCAGATGAGACAGGTCCCCGGATGGATCCTCCGGGGGGCTTTGGGGCTCTTTTTCGCGGAACACCGGATCTTCCGGATTTTCCGGATCCGGGCTGTTCTGTGAAGAAGCGTCTTTGGGGCGGGAGGACTCTGATTTTTCCTGACTGCTCCGCTCCCCGCTTTCTGTGGCGCTTTTCAGAGAATCTTCCGGGGCATCCGGGCTAAAAGGCCGGGGGGGCTTATGGTCCTCTTTGGCTGCCTCCCCGGCAAAAAGGGCATCCTCCAGCGCTTTGAGGGTGCCGTAACGGGGGGAAGCTGTGCTGCCGCCCAGGACCTTTCGGACGGTCGACAGGGGGACGCCTGATTGCTGCGCCAGCTCCTCGTTGGTCAGATGGAGCTCCCATTTTCGTTTTCGGATCTCTTCCAGGGTCATGCCGCCCTCCTACTCGCTGGAACAAAAAGCAGAAAAAACCAAAATAGAATAAAATAAATACAGAATAAAATAAAATAGAAAATATCAAAGCAGATCAAAAAATCAAACAAAAAGCTGGAAAAACGTAATAAAGAATAATAAATCAGAATAGATATCAAACAAAGGCTAATCAGAATATAAGCCAAACAAACAAAATCACTGCTACACCCGCGCGCGTAAATTTGTGAATAACCTCGCGCGAGCGGGCATATACCGTAGAAGCATCTGGCAGATCCGAATGTTTCCCGGTATATCGTCGAGTATTATAACATAGGGGGAATCCCATTGAGAGAGAAAGCCGCGGAAATTTCCGCATCAGACATCGTGGAGTACCTGCCCAAACATGTGGCGGAGCTGTGCGACAGGGAGAGTGAGGAGATTCTTCCAAAGCTCCTGGAGAAGATCAGCTACTCGGATGACATCCGCCTCCTCTACGGTCGGGAGACCTTGACAAGGGAGAACGCCGCGGAAATCGCCGCGGAGCTGGCATCACATTCGTCCTCATCGGACTTTTGGCCGGACAGGGAGAGCATTGCCCTCTCCAGAATCGACACGGACGAGCTGGCGGAGCGGGTGTTCCGCTTCCAGCTGACGGAGGACAGCCTTCTGAACGGGGTTTTCAGCATGAAAATCCGCCAGGGGAAGGCTTTGGACAGCCTCTTTTACCTCCTCCGCCTGGCAGTTCCAAAGACACTGATCTCTGAGAACGAAAAAGAAGTCTCCCGTTATGTCCGCCGGAAATTCCTGATGAGATCCTTTGACGAAGGCTCCAGCGGCTACGTGCCCGACCAGTATCTGGTCTGCGGACAGAGCTCAGACCGGCGGGGGATCGGCAGGATGATCCTGATCTGTTACATCGCGGTCCGGATCGGACGGGGGACAAAACTCCTCCACGCCGCGGCAAACCGCTTTCAGTTTGAAACAGTGGAGCAGCTGCTCTCGGTCTTTGACTCCATCGGCTACGCGGCGCCTTCCCACGTACCGGATCTCTTTGAGGCAGCCCGGAAGATCTCCCGCTCCTTTGTGATCCACGTCGGGGGCACCAACACGGGCAAGACCCACGACGCCATGGAGGCTCTGGCCAAGGCTCCCTCAGGTGTCTATCTCTGTCCCCTCCGCATGCTGGCCTATGAAGGCCGCACTGTCATTGAGTCCTACGGCGTCCCCTGCTCCTTTGCCACCGGAGAGGAGAAGGAGATCAATCCCAAGGCCCACCATGTTTCGGAGACCATCGGCATGCTGGATTACAGCCGGCATTATGACTGCGCGGTCATCGACGAGTGCCAGCTGATCTCCGGGGAGGACGGCTCCCTTTATACCAATGCCATCCTGGGCGTGGCAGCTGAAAGCGTCCATGTCTGCTGTGCTTACAGCGGGCTGGACATCACCAGGCGGCTGATCAGCCTCTGTGGGGATCACTATGAGGTGGTGGAGCATAAGCGGGCCTCAGAGCTGATCTTCGAGAAAGAACCCTATAGCGGGCCCAGGAAGAACGACGCCTATATTGTCTTCTCACGCCTTGGCGCCTATGAGGTGGCAGGACGCCTGGAGAAAGAGGGGATGCACCCTTCCATCGTCTATGGGAAGCTTCCCTATGAGGTCAAGATGGAGGAGGCCAGAAAGTTCGAGGCCGGGGAGACCGACTGCCTCGTGGCTACGGATGCCATCGCCATCGGGCAGAACTATAACATTGAACGCATTGTCTTCTATGACATTGTCAAGCACATCAACCGCAGGAAGGTCCGCCTGGACTCTCAGACCGTGAAGCAGGTGGCCGGCCGGGCCGGCCGCTACGGCCGCTTCCCGGTGGGCTATGTGAACACGGTGAACGCGGAGTTTCGGGACGAGATCGCCCAAAAGCTCCAGGAGGAGGATGTCCCCTCCCGGGTAGCGCCCCTGGAGCTTCCGACTTTCCTTGTTGAGACGGATCTCCCCCTCTCTCTGATCTACAAGGCCTGGAATTCTTCTTCAGCCGGGGAACCCTTTGTCAAAGCGGACACCAGCACGGAGATCTTTGTCTGCCGCCTGATTGAGCAGGGCTATTCGGGGATCTCGCGGATGGATGAGTACAATCTGGCCTCGCTCCCGCTGGATCTCAAGGACAAGGCCCAGATCTACCTTCTTCAGAACCTCCTCGACGCTTACCTGATGGACGCGGAAGATGAGACCTACAAGAGCCTTCTGCCGTCGGCCCGCTCTATTGAAAGAATCGTGAAGTACCGGCCCCATCTCCGGGACCTGGAGAAACTCTGCCGGGAGATGGACCTCTGCTCCTCCTTCTTCTACAAGATCAGGCGGGAGGATCTGGCCCGCTATGTCATTTCCCTGAAGGGACCGATCCCCCGGCGGATGGCTGAGATTATGGCAGCGCCGGTTCCGGATCATCTGCCCGGGGAGCTGCCGGAGCATCTGAAGGAGCAAAGCCTCAGGGAACTGGAGGAGCAAGGCTACCAGATGGAAGATACCTCCTCCTGGCCTGTCGGCTATCTCTTCGTCTCCCAGTCTGGCGTGGTGCTCAGAAATACCGGCCGCTACCCCTCGGGGGACTATTCCAGGCTTCAGGGGCGGAGAATCCCTCAGTCCTTTGGAAATGAGGCTGCCTATATCGACTACATCTTCTACAAGCGGCCGGATCGGATTCCGGAATACTGCCGCCATGAGCCCTGCTACCGCTACAGGGTTCGCATCGACCCCGCTTTCATCATCTCAGAGGATCGGGGCTTCTATATGGCGGAGCGGTTTGAGATCCTGGACAGTGAGTTCCTCAGAAAGTCAGCTTCTGGAAATGGCGCCGGCAGAAAGAGAAGGCGGAGGAGAATAATTAAGTAATTAAAAACATTGACATTAGTGATTATATGTGTTTGAGTATACTCATGGGAGGATACTATTTATGAAC
>CADBUA010000617.1 GCA_902797665.1 uncultured Lachnospiraceae bacterium
AAGCAGTCATAGCTGCTGTTGATCCGGTCAACATCCTCCTCCGTCAGCTTCCGATTGGCCTTTGTGTAGTCAATCTCCACCCCCTCCCGCATCAGGGCGCGGGAGACGCTGGACGGGAACACCAGGTTTCCGCTGTTGCTGCTGATCAGGTTCTGAGTAATTCCCTCGAAGGCGGTTGGGTTCAGGAAGGGGCTTGCCGGTGCCCTCATCAATATCTTTCTGACTTCACTCATACCTTTCCTTTCCCCCATTTCATAACATTCATAATTCAGAAAATCCTTTGATCATCTTATCACAAGCATGAAGCTCTCACAAACAGCAAAGGCAGGCTGGCAGAACTGGCAGAGTTCTTCGGCATGGATCCCGCATTCAGAACAGAGCCTTCTTCGGTCGTGCCTGTACAGGTACGAGGCCGGGCGCAGGCTCAGGCACCCGCATGGAAAGTGCGCCCGGCCATTGCTTTTGAGCTGTATGACCTCGCTCAGCGACAAGCGGCCAAAGCAGACTGGGTGGAAGGGAATCTTCGATCAGGCGTGCGTAAAGGATCTTCCTGTCAGACAATCCCCTCTTGCGTTAATCCTGAAAAGCCTGGACGTTTCCCCATCGACGCCAGTATCCATTGCCTTCCCTGACAAAACAGAAGCAGAAATCCAGGGTCTCATTCGCCATCTTCGATATATCAAATGAATGACATTTTTATGTCCATGTAAAGTACTATTTCTGTCTGTCTAAGTCCTTAAGAATCTCAGGATCTTCCCCCATCGCGTTCACACATGCTGTCTTATACCGGGAACCCTTCGAATTTGCCAACTGTTTCACCGGTATATGCCCGCTCGCGCCAATTTAGCCGCAGATTCTCAGGCTCGCGGGTATAAATATGATATTTTGTCATAAAAATATATATTCCTATCATATTTATCCATTTATATCTTCTGTTATTTACCATAAAACAAACCCCGCCGCTGTGGACGGGGTCGTTCTATTCCGCGTTCAGTGACATCTCTCTCCGATACAGTTCTCATACCTGTCCTGTCGCAAGCTCCTGTAGATATCCGGCCAGGCTGAGGCTCCTGCGCCCGCATTCAATCTGTGCCCGGCCTTCGCTTTTGCCTGTATGACCTCGCTCGGCGACAAACAGCCAAAGCGGACTGGACAGTTAGCAGTTCTCTTTCTGCGAAAAATCCGGCTTCTCTCCGTTCATGCCTGCGTTGTCGTATCCGGATCGCTGGCTGTGTGCTTCCCTGCGAGTCTGGGAATCTACCCATCCCATTGGCGCGAGCGGGTATAGCGCCCAGGCACCTGGCCATATACGAATCTTTCGCCGCATCTACCCCTGCTCCTTCAGAACGCTTTCCCGCGACATCAACTGCCGCCTCAGGCAGTCCCTGATCCTTAATTCTGGCTCTGTGCCTCTTCTGTCTCTTTCTCTGACTCAGGCAGCAGCTCAGGCCCATTCTCCGTCTTCTCCGCCGCGTCTATGGGGACAATCTGCCCGTCTTTCACCGTGAGCTGATCCACGTCGATCCCAGCCAGGGTCTCCTCCCTGTAGAGAAGCTCATATTCATTCTCGTAGCCCCGGCTGGCGATGATGGAGATATCGTCCTGGTTAAAGAAGTACATCTGAGACCCCGCATAGCCCTCAGGGTAGAGGCAGCCGCAGTATTCATAGATTTTTGTGTCGCTGGCATTCTGCACGATTCGACCGATGATCATCAGTGTCTTGGTCCCGCCGTTCAGAAGCACCACTGTTCCGATGGGAAGCCAGGCATCCCCGCTAAGAGCTTCCGCATCTTCCATCGGGATCATCGCATTTCCATGTGTCCCAGCCGTCCCGTTCTCCCCGACCTGAAGCAGCATCTTATCGCTCCCCTGCCCGGCTTCCGTCTCCGGAGATTCCGCAGCGGTAGATACCGCACCTGCCATAGTCAGGGACAGCGCAAGTAAAAGGGCCAGTCCTTTCTTCATATCATGACTCATCTTCCATGACCTCCAAAATCATCAGCATGCAGCAGTCTCTGAGACTCAGACCTTCAGGATTCTGTCTTTTCAATCTTGTACGCGTCCGCCAGCTTCTTCATCTCCCGGGCGTTCGCCAGCACCGCTTCAGTGATCTGAGCGCCCCCAAGAATCCGGGCCAGTTCCTCGGTCTCCTCCTCCCCGGAGAGCTTCCGAACCCCGGTGTGTGTCCGTCCGCCCTCCACCCGCTTCTCGATCAGGAAATGATTGTCCGCCATCGAAGCGATCTGGGCCAGATGGGTGATCGCGATGACCTGCCGGCCCCGGGAAATCTCCGCCATCTTCTCAGAGACCTTCTGGGCAGTGCGGCCGGAAATTCCAGTATCAATCTCATCGAAGATCAGTGCCCCGATCTGGTCCTTGCTGGCCATGACCGACTTGATTGCCAGCATGATTCTCGAAAGCTCACCGCCGGAAGCCACTGTCTGTAGCGGTCTTAGCGGCAGCCCAGGGTTTGTGGAGATCAGGAAAGAGACTTCGTCAGCCCCGTTCTCGGAGGGGGATCTGGCCCCTTCAAAATGAATCTCAAACTTCACATCAAGAAAATTCAGCTCCACCAGAGAATTCGTGATCTTCTCCTGAAGCGGCAGGGCGGCCTCTTTTCGAATTTTCGTCATCTCCGCGCAGGCCTTTCGAAGCTCCATAAGCCCCTTTGCCTGCTCCTTCTTCAGCCCCTCCACATACTGCTCGAAGTTGCTGAGCCGCTCCAGCTCCTCCTGCCTTTTATCCCGGTAAGCGAGGACTTCCTGAATGGTCCTGCCGTACTTGGACTTCAGGTGATTCAGAAGATCCAGTCTCTGGGACACCTCCTCGTACTCCTCCTCGCTGCCTGAAAAGTCCTCCAGGCAACCGGACAGAGACCTCGAGAAATCACCCGCCAGGTCCTCAAGCTCAGACAGCTCAGAAGCAAGGCTCCTGAGAGACTCATCCAGGTCCGCAATTCCAGCCAGGGCTCTTGATGCCTTTGAAATCTGGATCAGGGCAGAGTCCTCCTCCCCATCCATGAGCTCCCTGGCCTCAGTCAGGGCTTCCTGGATCTTCGCCGCGTTGGAGAGCACCCGGAAGCGGCTCTCCAGCTCCTCATCCTCCCCCGCCTTCAGGCCGGCAGCGTCGATCTCATTCAGTTCGTAGCTGATGAAATCCACCTTTTTCAGACGGTCCTTCTCATCCATCTGAGCTTCCCTGAGCCTGGCGCTTGCCCTGGACCAGGTCCGATAGGCTTTCGCGCATTTCTCCTTCAGGGAAGTCAGCTTTCCCCCGGCATACTCATCCACAAGCTCCAGATGATAGCGCGGGTAGAGCAGAGACTGGTGCTCGTGCTGGCCATGAATATCAATTAGATCCGAGGAAATCTCCCGAACCGTCGCGATGGGCACGGTTTCCCCATTGATCTTGCTGATGGACCGCCCCCTTCTGAAGCGGCGGGAAATCACCACCTGCCCGTCCATATCCGGCAGGTCCTCTCTGTCCAGCTTCTCCTTCACCCTCGGGTTGTCCGTGTCAAACACAAGCTCCACAGAGGAGAACTCCGCGTTCTCCGGGACAAAGGATTTGAAGGAACCGGACCCCAGCGCCACACCCAGAGACCCGATCAGGATCGACTTCCCGGCGCCGGTCTCCCCGGTCAGAATGTTGAGGCCGCTGCCGAAATCAATCTCCTCCTCCTCGATTAATGCCATGTTCTTTACATGCAGACTTCTAAGCATCTTCTCCCCCAGCCGATCTCTGCTCCTGGCTGACCCGTCCGAATGGAAATCCTTTTTCCGCGCGCGTGAGCATCTCCGGAAGCCTGATGAGCCCGGGGACATCGGCTCCAGGAAAACGTTGCCCGGCAGAGAAGCCCCATCAAAAGAAAAGGCAAAGCCTGCCCAGCTCCATATAAAGCTGAAGTATGCGAAAGGCAGGAATGCCAATATAAGCTTGGGCTCAAAGAGCGTGGAACGCAAGCCATCCGCAGGAGCCAGATTGGGTCTTCCGCACATATAGGCATAGAATAGAAAAGCCGTAACTGTCCAGTCCGCTTTGGCCGCTTGCCGCCGAGCAGGGTCATACATTTCAAAAGCAACGGTCGGACGCGCATTGAATGCGGGCATAGGAGCCTTCGCCCGGCCGAATGCCTGAAGGAGCCTGCGGCTGGACAGGTACGAAACGTCTATCTATACCGGGAGCCATTCGAATTTGCCAGCTGTTTCAGCGGTATATGCCCCATCGCGCCAATTCTGTCGCTTATTCTCGCGCTCGCGGCTACATTCCCTGGTGTCAGACAGGTCATATCTTCACTTTGAAACAATCTCCCGAATCTTTCCCAGCAGGATCTGGGCCTCCTCCTCTGTGTGCGCGGCACAGAAGACGGTGTCATCCCCCGCGATTGAACCGGCCTCCTCCGGAAAATTCATCGCGTCCAAAGAGGCCCCAAAAGCCATGGCCATCCCTGACACGGTCCGGATCACCAGGATGTTCTCCGCCAGATCCATCCCCTCATAGCCCTCCCGGAGCATGTGGAGATAGCATTTTTTCAGCTCCTCCTCGGGTGAGAGCACCTGGGCGTATTTGAGCTTCCCTGTGGAGGCAGGGACCTTCTCCAGCCTGAGATCCCGGATGTCCCGGCAGACCGTGGACTGGGCTACATGGACCCCCTCCCGGGCCAGATACTCGAGCAGCATCTCCTGGGTCTCAATCTCATAGCGCCCAATCAGGTCCAGGATCTTGGCATGCCTGTTGATCTTCATGGCTCCTCCCGGTATCTCTGCCACTCAAAATGTGTTTAAATATACTCAACACATCGAGAAATTGAAGCCCTCACGGGTACTTCTTACTGCTTCAATGTGTAT
>CADBUA010000618.1 GCA_902797665.1 uncultured Lachnospiraceae bacterium
ATACACATTGAAGCAGTAAGAAGTACCCGTGAGGGCTTCAATTTCTCGATGTGTTGAGTATATTTAAACACATTTTGAGTGGCAGAGGGGTGGACAGCACGATCTATGAGATCGCCTGTGTCCGGGATATCCTGACCGATGTGCTGAGCGTTTTCGCCAGAGACTACGTGGTTTCCGGACCTGTCTGGGAGTACTTTGGCAGAAATGAAGGAGAACCATGGGCGGAGGGGCTTCGGCGGGAGCTCCGGGCGGACCGGGCCTGTGGCTTCATCGGAAAGACAGCGATTCATCCCTGCCAGCTTTCCCCCATTGCGGAGAGTCTGAAGGTCAGCAGAGAGGACTATGAGGATGCGGGACGGATTCTCTTCTGGAGGGAGGAGGATCTGGGGGTGGAGAAGAGTTTTCTCGGAAACCGCATGAACGAGCTCAAGTGTCATAAAAAGTGGGCAAAGGTCACGTATCTGCTGGGTGGGATCTACGGTTTGAAATAGAGGCGGAATCTTTGATGGACAGAAAAGAGATATCTTCCCGCTATACGGAGGCAGATCTGATCCGCCTGGCAAAGCGGGTCCGGAACGCGAAACGGTCCTACCTTCTGCTGAACCCGCTCCAGGGCAAGCACCTGCCGGTTTCTCCCCGGGAGGCCCTCGCGATGATGAAGACGCTTGGAAATGGCGCCTCCAGGGAAAGAAGAGGAGGGCTTGTCATCGGCTTTGCCGAGACGGCGACAGCGATTGGCGCTATGGCGGCTTTCTGTCAGGGGGATGACGCCTTCTATCTCCCGACCACCCGGGAAACGATCCCGGGGGAGCATCAGTGGATTGAATTTCTGGAGGAGCACAGCCACGCGGCAGAGCAGAAGCTCTGCACAGATCAGTTCCTCAGCGCCGCAGAGGCCGCGGGATTTCTTCTCCTGGTGGATGATGAAATTTCCACCGGAAAAACCCTTCTGAATATGGTCCAGAAGCTCAGAAAGGCCTTTCCGGAAATCTCCGGCATGCCTGTGACGGTTCTCTCTGTCATCAACCGGCTGAATGCTGAGAGATTGGACCTTCTGGAAAGGAACGGCATCAGCGTGAGATACCTGCTCCACCCGGAGGAGAAGGACCTGGATGCGTATCTCCGGGACATCAAGGTTACAGAAGCGGAGGCGCCAGGGATCAGGATGCCAGGATGGACGGCGCTTTCGAAGCGCTTTTCTGATCGGATTTCTGAGAGGGTCTCATTCCCGCTTCCGGATCCCCGGACAGGGATCAATGCCGGAAGCTACCGGAGAGCATGTGAATCCTTTGCGGAGGCTGTTCTGAACTGGCTGGAGGGATATGGGGAGCTCGGTCCCAGGGTATTGGTCCTGGGGACAGAGGAGTGTATGATCCCCGCCCTTTTGACAGGAGATCTGCTTGAGAGCAGGAAGCCTTCTCTCAGGGTTTTCTGCCACGCGACCACGAGAAGCCCCATCGGCATCCATGACGGGGATCGCTACCCGATCCGGTCCGGCCTCCGCCTGCCCGGGTTTTATGAGAGAGAGAGGGAGACCTTCCTCTACAACCTGGAGCCTTATGACACAGTCCTGCTGGTCACGGACGCGGCAAAAGGGAATCGGGACCTGGAGGGGCTTTTCAGCTCGATCTTTGTGTCCCGGGGAGCCCGACGTGTGCTTTTTGCCTATGGAGAGAGCCATGTTCAGCAGCTATAATCCGGAGGATGTAGAGATCCTCCTCAAGGATATCACGGGCCTTGTCAGGCCGCTCTCGACCCGGGAGCGGGAGAGGCGGATCCAGAGCGGGACTCCTTATTCAGAGATGCTCCCCATTGAGTATGTCCCGACAGAGGCTTACATGAATCTCTATCAGTATGGGCTGGAACAGTTCTCAGACCTGACAGCCAGGGCGGTGGAATCGCTGTCCGCGAAGATCTGCGAAAGAAAGCAGGGACATCCTGTTCTGGTGTCCCTTGCCCGTGCTGGAACTTCCATCGGCGTGTTGATCCGGAGCTGCATTCGGCTGATTTACGGGACAGATGTTCCCCACTATACGATTTCCATCATACGAGGGCAGGGTATTGACCGGAACGCGATGCGGGAGATTCTGCGAAGGCATCCGGCAGGGGACATTCAGTTCGTGGATGGGTGGACCGGGAAGGGGGCGATTTCCCGTGAGCTTTCTGCAGCTATGAGAGACTTCCCCGGAGTGGACCCGGGCCTGGCAGTCTTATCGGATCCAGCTGGCGCTGCAAGTCTGAGGGGGACATGGGAGGATTTCCTGATCCCCAGTTCCTGCCTGAATTCTGTGGTCTCCGGCCTGCTGAGCAGGACCTTCTATCGGAAGGATCTGATCGGGGAGGGCGAGTATCACGGGGCGGCTTTCTACCGGGAATTGAGGGAACAGGACCTGACCTATGCGTTTATCGACAGGATCCTGGCAGAGATCGCCACGCATCTGTCAAACGGGCAGAAGCTGGGGGTTCAGGAGGCAGCGCCAGTCTTCGCCCCTGGGGATACAGGACTTTCAGAGCTGGATCAGATTCAGAGAGACTTTGCGGTCCGGGACCGCAATCTCATTAAGCCCGGAATCGGGGAGACCACGAGGGTCCTGCTCCGGAGGCTCCCATGGAAAGTGCTCATCAGCAGCAGGGAGGATGAACGGTATCTCGGGCATCTCTATCAGCTCGCGAAGGAAAAAGGGGTGGAGACGGAAGTGTATCCCCTCCGCCATTACAGAGCCTGTGGGATCATTCGGAATCTGGCTGACACTTAGATGAGGGTCAAACATGAAGGCGCTTTTCCTGTGTGATATTGACAACACCATCCTGTTTTCCTGGCGATCGAGGCGTGAAGGGGATCTCTGCGTCGAGTGGATTGGGGGAAAGGAGCAGGGCTATCTCACGCCAGGGGAGGCGGAGGCTGCCTGGAAGATCAGGGAAGAGACGGTCTTTTGTCATGTGACCACCCGATCCATCGAGCAGACGCTCCGGATCAGCTGGCCGGAGAGGATGCGGCCGGACTATTCCGTGGTCACAAACGGAGGACATCTCCTGATTCAGGGAAAAGCGGATCTGAGCTGGAGGGCGGAGATGGAGAAGGAGATTCTGCCCTTCAGGCGGGAGCTCTCCGATCTCTACAGGCATCTTTTCGGACGGCCGGACTTTCGCGTGGTGAGAATCGTCGATGACAGCTATCTCTTTGTGAGCTGCAGGGACGGGGGATCTCCCCGGAAGGTCGAGGAAGAACTGAGATCATGGACCCGGATGGAGGTGCGATCCTCCGGGCGCAAAGTCTATGTCTTTCCACCTGGGATCAGCAAGGGCCGGGCGGCGGAGATGCTGAAAGCGCGCCTGAAGCCCCGCCTGCTTCTGGCGGCGGGGGACAGTCCTATTGATGTGCCCATGCTGAGGCTGGCGGACTATGCCCTGGTCCCGGACGCTAAGCTGGGGGAGATAGTTGGTGGAAACGGGGTCTTTTTCCCCGGGGAGATGGAGCGCTTTCCGGACTTTGTGTTCCGCGCGGCGGCGGATCTTCTCCAGGGCAGGGAGCCATCGCGCTGAGAGAGGATCACGGCATCTGGATCCGCGAGAATATGGGAGATCAGAGATCAGGGATAAATTTCAGGCAATAAATCCAGCAGAAAGCTGCAGATGCAAACAGATGTCTGAAATGTCCAACGGACATAGCCTTGGCTGATCCCGGGATGTGCCCTGGAAGATGATGTTTCCGGGGATAACAGGAAATGAACTGCCATGCGCTGTCATGGCAGGCATTGACAGGAAAGATGGTTGGATATGGCTGATCGAAAGAGTGTTCACCTGGATAAATCAAGAGCGGTAAGAGTGGGGTATGGATGGGATTCCTACCCCAGTCAGCGTTCCTTCGGCCTGATCGGAGGACTTTTGGAACTGAGAAAGAACCGGGGAATTGACTGCGACGGCTCAGCGATCTTCTGCGGGAAAGATGGGAGACCGATCTCAGCAGGCACGGGGAATTCATGCCTCTTCTATGGAAATCTCTCCCTCTTTGAGGGGGCTGCTGTTCACCATGGGGACAACAAAAGCGGGATCGGTCCTGGAGATGACGAGGCGGTTACGCTCCATCTGGACAGACTCCCTGGGGAGGTCTGGCGGATCGCGCTGACACTGGATCTCTTCAAGGAGAAGAAGCAGTTCATGTCCTTTGGCAGGGTGAGCCAGGCCTTTATCCGCCTCTCCGATGAGGAGAGTGGGGAGGAGCTTTGCCGCTGCAGTTTTCAGGAGGGAAAGAGCAGGGACAAAGCCCTTCTGGGCGGCTGGATTTTCAGGGACGAATCCGGCGAATGGTTTTATGAACCGGCGCTTCACACGAGACTGAAGGCCAGATCTCTGGAGGAGCTGCTTTCTCTTCTCGGGGAAACGGCGCTCTAAGATCTTTCTCTGTATACGCGCGGCCAGGAGAATCTGCCAGCGATCATCCGGGGCCGCGGCATCTGCAGAGGCACTGACGACTTTCCTCAGGCAAATCCTGAGTGCATCTGGCAGAACTGTCCAGGCCGCTTTGGCCGCCTGCCAGCGGGAGCCGGACAGTGACAGGTTTTGTACCGGGAAGCATTCGGATCTGCCAGGCGCATCTACGGGATATGGCCGCCAAAGGTCAGGGGCAGCTTTCATTTTCCGTGAGTCCGCAAAGCGCAGGCAGACAAAGACAGGGCAAGGCAAGGAATCAATGAATTATGAAGCTTCAAAGAGGGTTTCGCGATAAAATCGAGAAGTACGTAGACCTTTCCAGGACAGTGGACCTGGAGTTTGTGACGGAAGGGAACAGGGAGATTGACTTTTGCTGTTTTGGCCTGGACCAGAACAGGAAGCTTTCTGATGAGCGCTTTATGGTTTTTTACAACCAGCCGAAGACACCGGGAAATGAAATCCGATACATGCCCATCCGATCCGGTTCCGTTTTCCACACAAAGCTTTCCCTTCTTCCAGACAGCATTCAAAACCTGGCTTTCACCATCAGCATTGATGGGGAGGGAACCCTGGAGGACATCAGCTCCTTCAGCTTCTTTCTGAAACAGGGAGGGGAAGTCCGGGCAGACTTCTCCCTGAAAGGGTCAGAGCTTTCCGGCGTGAAATCACTGATTGCGG
This sequence comes from uncultured Lachnospiraceae bacterium, assembly GCA_902797665.1. Lineage (GTDB taxonomy): Bacteria > Bacillota > Clostridia > Lachnospirales > Lachnospiraceae > Porcincola. The sequence goes on from CADBUA010000618.1 coordinate 5,110, forward strand.
TGGAGATCTACCGCAAAGGAGACTGGCGCTTTTCAGTCACCGCAGGGGGATTTTACGGTGGTCTGGGCGCTCTCCTTGCCTCTTTCGGAGGAGAAGAGGCGAAAGAAGATCCGGA
>CADBUA010000619.1 GCA_902797665.1 uncultured Lachnospiraceae bacterium
CAGGCCATCCTGGACAACAATCCAGTGTTAAAGTATAGCCCCGGCGAACTGAGAAGAGAGGGCAAGAGCATTGAAGAGTATCTGGAGAAGTTCGGAGAGGCCGAGAGGAAAAAGTACTCAGGGTACTATGAAGATGAGATGTGAGTTCGCCACACCCCTGATAGATGACTGATCTCTCCAGAATCCACCAGGTCAAACATCAGGACAAACACCCGATCTCATCTAGATCTCCTATCCTTACGTCTGGTCGCTATTGACTACGTGTTATGCAGACGAATAGGACACGGTCTCTGCATGGCATCAGAAACCTGGAATGAGATGATTGACTCTTTTTGAAGGTCGGGTTCTCCGTATCTGATCTTTTCATTCTCCTTCTTCTTTCCCTTCCCCGCCACGATAGAAGAACGGATAAAGAAGAAGGAGAGACACAGAGCGGAAGGGGTGGAAGGAGTGGAAGAGGGAGACTTGTCTTAGTTGAAATGAGATTCCGTCATTGTGGCCGCAAAAATGGAAGGTCTGTGAGCCGAAGTGGAGTAGCAGAGGAAGAGCGATCCAGGTGCTGAATTCAAAGAATGGATTTGTGATCTCTATGGGGCATTTACGATGACCGGGAAGAAAACTACAAACCGGGCGGCGGGTGGCTGCTGGACAACGGAAAGGTCAGGAGAAGCAGCGGAACTGTATGAGAACTATACAATGGACCAGAAAACGGGCGGAAAAACAGTGGAAAGACGATGGAAAAAGAATGCCGCCGAAAGCGGCCATGAAGCAGATTATGGATGAACTGGCAATCAGCGCTGTGTCTGTGAATACCCATTTGCCGTATGGGAAATTGGTTTACGACCTCGAAGAGAGGAGCAGCATCGCGAAGCGTATTGAGGAAGAAGAGCTAAGAAGGAAGGACAATGCAGATATGCCTTAATTGAAATGTTCTCCCTTCACCAGATTCGCCCTCCATCACAGCCTGGAGTGGATATCCTGTCACGCCGATCCTCGATCGCTGCTTCTATGATCGAGCGCCAGCTCTTCTTCTCTGTCACGGTCAATGATGCCTAAGATGTTCTCAACCGCTAAACTTATTTTCTGCTCGCCCTTCTCTTCTGCCTAAGCTCACTGAGCCTTTTACTTTCAGCAGGATCCGCAGCTACAATCCTGGTTTTGGTCCGCTTCTTGAATCTGGACGCGCCGGTAAATGCATCCATAGCATTTACATACTGCTCAATAAACTTCGGGTTATCAATCCTGATGTTCTCAAGAATACTTGATGTTGCCATGACCTGCACCTCCTTGTCTTTACTGGACACAATGATCCAATTGCATGATACTCAATTACCGCCGAAAAACCAACGGTTCTGAGCGTTTGTTCACAGATATTTTCCATGATTTGTTCCACAGGCGGCTCTATAAGGGCATTTCAGATACTTCGCCTTTCCTTTCGATGGGTCTCATAGATCGGACGAAGCTTCTGGACTGGCGTCATAAATGATGTGCGCGGGCACAGGTTCAGGCGGTAAAGACAGCAGCTTAATGCTATACTAGAAGGCAAGTGACGAGATCATCAGAGTACTTTGCGGAGGGGACGTATGGACAGAGAAGAACTGGAAGATCTCAAGGACCAGACAAACAGCTGGATTATGCCAAGCCGCATGTTTTCAGAAGAGAACATGGCCAGGCGGATTCATGGGAAGGCACTGGAGTGGAAGCTGACGCAGACAGCCGCAGCCCTCGACTTTGCCGTTGAAAAACATGCTGGCCAGTTCCGGAAGGGAACTGGAAAGGTTCCCTACATCAATCACCCGCTGCTCATCACCTGCCACGCAATGGCCCTGGGAATCCGGGAGGACAGCCTCTTAGCCGCCTGCCTCCTTCACGACGTCTGTGAAGACTGCGGAGTCTCCCCGGAGGAGCTCCCTGTGGGGGAGCGTGCCCGGGAGACCGTTCGCCTGGTCACCAAATGGAAACCGTCAGGTGAGGAGAACGAAGAAGAAAAGGAAGCAAGGCAGCAGGAATACTACCGGGCTATTTCCGAGAACCGGGATGCCATGATTGTGAAGGTTCTGGACCGCTGCAACAACATCAGCGACATGGCCGGCGCTTTCAAGTACCCGAAGATGGCGGAATATATCAATGAAACCGAGCAGTATGTCATGCCGCTCCTGGAGAACTTAAAGGACTTTTATCCGGAGCTCCATGACGCCGCATTTTTGGTCAAATATCAGATGCGGACAGTGCTGACAAGCCTGAAGCGGATTCTCTATGCCAGCGCATCAGAGAAAACGCTCTGAGAACTGAAAGTCTGTTAACTGTCCAGTCCGCTTTGACCGAATGCCTGAAGGAGCCTGCGACTGGACAGGGTCAGACGTATTTGCCCGGGGAGCCATACATCTGGGTGTATACTTGTACCTGGACAGCTAGCTGTATTTTTATGTCAAATCGATTCAGAGGGGAGAAAACAAGTGACCATCAGAGAAGCAGAGACTGGGGACCTCCTGAAGATCCGTGAGATCTATGGAACAGCCCGTGCTTTCATGCGCGCCCACGGGAATCAGACCCAGTGGGGAGAGGGGGATGGACCGGAGGAGAAGCTGGAGGATGATCTTCTGGCCCGACAGAGCTTCGTCGGGGTGGATGAGCAGAATGAGCCCCACTTTGTATTCGCTTTTCTCATCGGCGAGGATCCAACGTACCAGCTGATAGAGGACGGAGCCTGGCTGAACCAGGAGCCCTATGGGACCATCCACAGACTGGGAAGCGACGGCAGCGTCCATGGTGTGCTTGCTGAGGCATCTGCCTTCTGCGAACAGCAGTTGATCGCCCAGGGAATCTATAACCTCCGTGCGGATACCCATGCAGACAACAAAACCATGCAGAAAGCCCTGGAAAGAAGCGGTTTTGTCCGGGTTGGGATCATTTATGTAAGTGACGGGACTCCCAGGTACGCCTACCAGAAGCGATTGAATCAGGGGAAAAGACAGGAGACATAAACACTGAGAATACAGTAGCGTAAAAGGCTGATAAGTATATACATAAAGGGCGATAGAAATAAATATCAGATTATAAAAGTGAACAAAAGCTAATAAAAGCACATAATAGGTCGATAAACAATATGATATATAAATAAAGAACATCATAGATCAATAAAGAATATCATACATCAATAAAGAGCATAATAAATCAATAAGGAATGTGATATATTAATTGAAAAGATAAAAATTGATAAATAGAAGATAAAGATTGACAAACAGAGATAAAAGAGTCGCGGCAGATGTGAGAACGCGAATATTGATCAGGGCAGCTGGGCGTGCGCGGCACGGAAGCGGCCGCAAAGTCCTTTCTGGACTGTAGTCATGTTATACCGGGAAGCGTTCGAATTTGTCAGGTGCGTCTATGGGATCTGTGCCAGGTGTTTCTATGCTTCTATGAGATATGCCCATCTCGCGCAGATTTCCTCGGAGATTCCTACGCTCGCGGGGATATCTTCTGCCAGTCCCATCTCTGTCAGGGACCCAACAAACTTCGCTCTGCACGAATGAGCAAAGGCACAGGACAGGCGAAGCTGCCTGGATAAAGTTCCATATGCGGATGAGTAAAGAAAGGAAAAGAGAAAGGGACAGGGAAGGAGAAAGAGCAAGAGCAAGGGAACACTGTTTTCGTCTTTTTCTTCCGGGAGGAGTATGATATACCCGCGTGGGGATCAGATGATTCCAGGATGATTCCCTGCGCAAGATCCCGCAGAAGAGCGGCGGACAGGGACGGAAGATGATACGCGCGGGCGGCAGATGATGATACTTCTTTGCCTTTTACGCGTATCCCAAAGAGACACGGGCGATAGTATGAAAGCCAGAGATCCCTTCTGACCTGCATGGACATCCTGCGGATCAAAATCAGAAAATGGGGGTGTATTTCAGATGAAAAAATCATGCCGGATCCGGAAGCTTGTTCTTTTGACACTGGTCTCCCTGGTCATGCCTTTGATGACCGCCTTCGCTGCGAAGGAGACAAAGACGGAGAATACAGGCCTTTCCGCGGATGCGTGGCTTCCGATTGGCTCAGTGGTTCTTTTGAGGAACGGCTCCAAGAGCCTGATGATTGTAGGCCGCGTGGTTCAGAATGCCAGTGATCATCTGGTCTACGACTACTGCGCCTGCTCCTACCCGGAGGGCTATGTGAGCAGCCAGATGTACTTCTTCAATCAGACGGACATCGCGGTCATCGCCTCAAAGGGCTATGAGAACGAGTATGAGCTTCTCTACCGGAAGGAGATCCTCGATGGGGTGGATTCCGCAAATCTTGTCGTTGTGGACGGGCGAATGATGCCGCGGGAGGAAGCAGGGGCACTTTCTGAGGAGACGGAATCAGAGAAGATGACTCCGGAGACAGATCCCCGTCTCGACATTGAGATGGAGACGGAGATGGAGACAGAAGAGACAGAGCTGATAAAGGCGATCGAGGAAGATCATCTGGAGGCTCCTCTGATGGAAGAGTCCGAGTCTTTGCCGAAGCAGGAAACAGAGAGTGGAGAGACAGAAGCCCCGACGCGCTCTGCCCTTGAAATGGAGACGGAGAGCGCGCCAGAGCCGGCAGCTGAGGCGGAGAGCGAAACAGAGGATGAAACAGATCTTCTGGCATTTACACTGACAGCCGCTGACAAGCTGGGTGCAGAGAGCGAGGCGCCCCGGGAGGCGAAGCGATACAAGGTTGCCCAGAACCTGAACCTTCGGGAGAATCCGTCCACGGACGCAAACATTCTCGTGACCATTTCCGGCGGAGCAGAGGTCATGGAAGATGTCTCCAGGAAGCCTGAGAAGGAGTGGGTTCCGGTCAGCTACAGGAGCATTGACGGGACAGTCATGAATGGCTGGGTGAACGCGGAGTTTCTTCAGGAAGAATAAAACTGGTAAACTGAAATTCTCCGGAGGTGCACAAGGCTCGTATACCAGAGACACTCAGGATTTGCCGTAGGTGAATCGTTCGTGCCACTGGTATACCGCGGCCCCGGACGATAGGGGGCAAATGCTCTTAGCCGCGAGTATAACTGCCCAGTCCCTTTTCGCACTTTGCGCCAAGCGAGGTCATACCGCTCAAAAGCAAGGCCGGGCGCGCTTTCCATGTGGGCGCGGGAGCCTGCGACCGTCCGGGCGCGGAAGGGGATGGAAAAGGCTCGTTTTGTTTGCAGGCCTCCCTGTTCTGTGCTATTCTTTTTTCAGATCAGCCTGAAATTGAGAAGATAGCTATAGAAAAGGGATAGAGAGAAAAGTATATATAGCAAATGTTAAAAAGACTGGAGGAAATCCTATGTTTTTGCGTTGGCTTGAAAAAGAGGATCAGGAGCGTTTTATTGAGCTCGCATACAAGACCCTGATGGTGGATTCGGTTTATGATGACTCTGAGAAGATCCTCTTCCAGGAGTTTAAGCAGGAGACCGGGATCAGCAGTCCGGGCAACACCGGAACGCTGGAGGATCTCCTTAACTACTTTGGCGGAAAGGATTCCGTCACGCAGAAGATTGTCCTGTTTGAGACTTGCAGCATGCTCCTGACTGATGGGCCGGCCAACGCCAAGGAGAACGATTTCCTTGAGTTCGCGAAGGGCAAGTTCCAGATCAGCGAAGATGAAATCAAGGCCATTATCGCTTCGGCCGAGGAAGTGGCATCAAATGTCATGAAGGCCAGAAAACTGATTGGGATTGGGCTCTGAAGATGCCCGAAAGCGGGTGAACCTGCGAAAATCAGCGGGGCGCCTGCGCCTGAAGGTACAGGATCTGTAGCCCGGTCAGCTTTGCGGACCTGCTGCGCAAAGTGTGAAGCCATAGATCAAAAGAAAAGAATAAAATATAGAAAAAGCAGAATAAAAGCATAGAATAGAAACACCGAATAATAACATAAAGCAAAAGCAAAGGGCGGACGCATTTTTGAGACTGCCTCAGGGATCCATTTGATGCATGGCTGATCCTGCTGAGGAAGCGATTGATCAAGACGCCCGCAGAAAAAACGAATCATGAGAAGCCGGATGGAGCAGCATCCGGCTTTTTTTGTCGGAAAGAGCGAGGAAGAGGGAGATAGAGATAGAACGGATTCTGTGCGGGATATTCCTGAGAGAAGGCAGGAAAGAGAGGCGTTCTTTATGGCGTGACAGAAGGCCTCCTGAAAGAAGCAAGGCTGAAGAGGAGCGGCGGATCTCCTTCCCTGGGGCCTGATTCCGGTTCTGCCTTTTTCCAGTTTTCGCATTCAGGACGGGGGCCCTCTCCAGATTTCACTCGACGGGAAAACCCGGGGATGGTACCATCGAGAGAGGAAACCCGCTTTGACTGGCCTCTGAATGACAGAAGATGTGAAAATGCCGGGAAGCGGCGCGGATAAGGAGGAAGAGCATGCTGAAAGAGAGAGATGCATATCAGGAATATATCCCCGGGTCGTCCTTTGACGAGGCGTTTCAGACAGACAGGATCCCGATTTTGATGATGGAACAGCTGCGCAGCCTGGATTTCCCGATCAGCCGCCACATTTCCTATGAGCGGACCGTGGATGAATTTCTGCTTCAGCTCGTGGTGAATGACGCACTGCGGGCTCTGAAGGTGCGCCGGGATCTGGTGCTGCTGTTGAACGAGGAAGGTGCACTGATCTGCGATGACGGTACCTGGATTCTCCTGTTCACGCCTGAGTATGGAGAGCAGGCAACGCTGCCGGAGAATGCGCCGCTTTACCCGGTACTGGCAAAGCTCTTTGAGAAGGAAATGGAGGGAAAAGTCTGCCGGATCGAGGTTCCGACCCGGAGCATGCGGACGTTGATCAACCAGACCGCGCCCTTCTGCATCCTCGATGAATACTGCAGGAAGGAACCTGGAGGATATCTGGCGATCGCTGAGCGGATTGTCTTCGCCGGCCCGGAGGAGCTGTACGCGCACGTGCCGGTCGTCCATTTCAAGAGTCTTGTGACGGCCGATGTGGATGAGATTGAGAGCTATCAGACCATCAAAGCGCTTCTGGACGACTACATTGAGCAGTGTGATCTGGCGAAGGCGGGGGAGAACGTTCAGCCCCTGTCCGTGGCGGTTTTCGGGGCACCCGGTGCTGGAAAATCCTTCGGTGTCAAGCAGATTGCGGCCACTTCCGGGCGCTTCTCCGTGACTTCCCTCAATGTTTCCCAGTACAGCGGTCCTGCGGATCTCTTCGAGGCCATGGATGAGGCGCTGACCTCCTCCGGGGATGGAATCCCATTGATCTTTTTCGATGAGTTTGACTCGGAAAATGACGGGAAAAGCCGGGGCTGGCTCCGCTATTTCCTGGCACCCATGCAGGATGGGGAGTACACGGTACGGGGCAAGACCGAGGCGATCCGCCGGGCGGTCTTTGTCTTCGCCGGCGGTACGGCCGGCTCCTTCATGCAGTTTTTGCCTGCCTCAGATGAGGAGGCCGAGAGCTTCCGCGCCGTGAAGGGGCCGGATTTTGTCAGCCGCCTGAAAGGGATTTTGAACATCAAAGGCCTGAATCCCTCCAGTGAACGGGACCGGAGCCACATCATCCGCAGGGCAATGCTGCTTCGGGAGCAGATCA
>CADBUA010000620.1 GCA_902797665.1 uncultured Lachnospiraceae bacterium
GCCCGCCCGATGGCTGTCATCTGTCTCTGCCCGCCCGAGAGATTCCCCGCCTGCATCTTCCGCATCTCCCCTAAGGCAGGAAAGAGGGAGTAGACAAAATCAAGGGAGTCTTTCACCTTTTTTCGGGAAGAACGGGGATAGCTTCCAACGATCAGGTTATCCTCCACCGACATCCGGGAAAAGCATCTGCCCCCCGCGGGAACCAGGCTGAGTCCCAGCTGAACCAGTTTCTCCGCGGGAAAGCCGGTGACATCTCTTTCCTTGAAAAAAATACGCCCGCCAGAGGGGGCCATCAGCCCTGACACAGCTTTGAGCAGGGTGCTTTTGCCAGACCCATTGGTCCCGATCAGCGCCGTTCTTTCCCCCTCCCCGATCTCTAAGGAGACGGAGGATACTGCCTGAAAATCCCCATAACGGACCTTGACATTTTCAAGCCTGAGCATGGTCTTCCTCCATCCTTCTGCCCAGATACAGTTCCTCCACAATGGAGGAATGAAGCACCTCCCCGGGCTTTCCATAGACAACGTTCCGCCCATCCGCCATGCACATAAGAAGATCCACCGCATACGACATGACGTCCAGGACATGTTCTATCCACACAACGGTGATGCTTTCGCTTTTCAGGTGAAAGATCAGGTCGATCAGCTGCCGGACCTCCAGCCCGGTAAGGCCCGCTGCGACTTCATCGAGGAGAAGAAGCTTCGGATTCCCGGCAGATGCCCGGGCGATCTCCAGCCGTTTCCGGTCGAGCAGCGGGAGGCTGCGTGCCAGGCAATTCCGCTTTTCAAAAAGCCCTGTGATCTTCAGAAGATCCAGGACAGATCCTTCTGCCTCCCGTTCCGGGAGGCCCGCCGCGAACACCCTGGCAGTCAGGACGTTCTCGTAGACAGTCATCTTCGGAAAAGGCCTGGGGATCTGAAAAGTCCGCCCGATGCCAAGCCTGGCTCTCTCCTCCACGCTGAGGCGGGTGATGTCCAGGCCCGCCATATAGACCTGCCCAGCGTCCGGGCGAAGTGTCCCCGCCAGCACGTTGAGCATGGTGGTTTTACCGCTCCCGTTCGGGCCAACCACACCGAGGATCTTCCCCGCCGACAGCTCAAAGGAAAGCTCATTCAGAACGTCCCCGAGGCCGTAGCCCGCGCGCACATGATCAAATTTCAGAAAGGGTAGCTGTCCAGCCGCAAGCTCCTGTTCAGCTAGAAGGCCGGGCACAGACTCCTGTCGTCGCGTGAAAGATGCGCCTATCCTTTGCTTTTGTTCTGTATTCTCTCGCTTTGCGCAGCCGCTGCGCAAAGCGGACTGGACAGTTGCCAGAAAAGTATTCATGTCAGTCATCCCATCAGCATTTGGATCTGCCAAATACATCATGCCTGGGGCATTCTGCCGCTCATCTCAAAGTCGCGTTTACCGGCTCGTAGCTGCCAGTCAAAGCAATCTCCGGGTAGAGGGAGTTGTCAATTACCTTCAGAACCAGCTCCCCATTCTCCCGCTGCCACTGGCCGCCGCAGAGGACTGTGCTGCCGTAGGGAAGCCCTCCCATCTCTTTGTCATAGTGGATTTTTCCAACAATTGTCTCCACATCAAGCTTCCGGATGGCGTCCCGGATATCCTCCTTTTCCATGGATGCGGTATTCTTGAAGGTCCAGGCTGCCAGTTCCAGGGCCGCATAGGCATAGGCGGCAGGCTGCGGCATGGTGCGGCCGTCATGGTCCGCAGCGTAGGCCTCGTCAAGCTCCGGGCAGGAGATGCCGGTCAGCTCCGAGACATAGGGATTGCCGGGGGTCCACCAGACCTGGGTCATAATCCCGTCCGCCAGAGATCCCAGCGCTTCCACATCACTCTGCAGAAGACAGCACTTGCCCATGGTCACACAGTCCACCTTTACGCCGGCACTGATGATGGAGGTGTAGGCATTCAGAAAGTCCGGCGGAATGTTGGTACCTGCCAGGACATCGATATCCTCCTTCAGGAAGCTGGAGGCAACATTGCTGAAGTCTGTGGTCAAAGACGGGTACTGCCCAGGATCCACGGGAATATAGCCATCCTCCTGAAGGCGCCTCACGAAGATATCATGCCAGGCTGTACCGTCTGCATCGTTGGCAAAGAGAAGGCCGACTTTTGCGCCGGAATTGGGCCCATGTCCGGCGATAGTCCAGAGGGCCCGCTGGGACTCATACACCTCATCCAGCGTGTAGAATGCCTCATAAGTCCAGTTGAACTCTTCCAGGGAACCGGCCAAAGGATCCACCGGAGACTGGGTAGCGATGCAGGGAACGCCGAAGCGCTCTGCCACCTGCACCACCGGGATCACCGTGTTGGGCGTCTGAATGGCGATCATCAGGTCGATCTGATCCTCCTCAATCAGCTTCTGTGCCATCTCAGAGCAGGTATTCTGATCGGAAGCGGAGTCGTAGACGATGATTTCCATCTCCATCTCTTTCCCGCTGACTTCAATCGGGTGCTCCTTCAGATAGGCTGAGATCTGATCAACCACCCAACTGCACCCTTCCCCGTTTCCAGCCAGGGCACCGGTGGTTGGATTCACATAGCCGATCCGGATGACACTCTTCTGCCCTTTCAAGGCAGAGGAGCAGCCAGACAGGATTCCAGCAGAGATAAGAGCATAGGCACATAGCAGGCACATAATCTTCTTCATAAACTCCTCCTCCAGAAAGAAACGAAATCCATCATAAGAAAAAATGTAACTGTCCAGTCCGCTTTGGCCGCTTGTCGTCGGGCGATGTCATACAGTTCAAAAGCGTGCGTCCAGGCGCACATTGAATGCGACGACAGGAGCCTGCGCCCGGCCTCGTACCTGGAAAGGAGCCTGCGACTGGGCAGGTACGAAAATAAGCAGGCAGTTTCTACTATTTCAAAACATGGAGACAGCATACTCCGTTCTACACTATTCTTCAATCAGATATCTCAGAAAGAATTCAAGGATTACATAAATAATTTATTGCCACAAAAAGCATATTGTGTCTGTCAAAAAGATATATATCCCAAGAAAGAAGTATCATCCCTGCCCAGCCGCAGACGCCTAAAGCTGCGGAGGGGGGGGCAGGTTCCCAGGCAAGCATGAACTGTGCATCCATCTTTCCTATGCAGTCATGAACTGTGCACCCATCTTCCTTTTGTCTGTATTGTCACGCTCCGCGGCAAGCGGCCAAAGCGTACTATACAATCAGGAAAGATCAGCCCCGGAAATGTAGATCCTGATGCCCGCTCAAGGCTCACGGAAGGCCGGACCGCCGCAAAAAGGAGTCCGGCCTGAATGGCTTTTTCTATCAGGATGCTCGCGTTTCTCCGTTTCGATCAAAGCCCTATCAGATCAGGCACCTGTTGAGGCATCGATTTTAGCGCGTATTATTATCTATTTATTATTTGAATATATGTATAATATTCCTCTCAACATCACGCTATATTATTTTATCAGGCACAGATAATGATCGGCAATAAAGCTCCTGCAGATGGTTCCACACTTCGCGCTCCCTGAAACGTTTGTTGCAGAAACGCCTCAGGAATCCGCTTTCTGCTCCCTGTAGACTTTATAGAGCCTGTACATCAATGGGAGATAGGTTGCCAGAAACACCGTGAGCGCGCCATACACAGCCTTCTTCTTATGCCCCGGCCGGATCATCATCCCGATCAGGAGGCCGATGGAGCACAGACAAAACTTGGTCAGGGCGAAATCCACCCAGCTGCTCTTCTGCGCAAAACGGTTGCCCAGATCCAGTAGTTTCTTCATCACAAAGCTCCTTTCTTCTCATCCCCGCAAGCGTGAGTATCCGCGAAATCATAGACGCAAGAAGTCATTCCGCCCACGTATCCGGCAGATGCTGATAGTTTCCGCTATATAAACCCAAAGACATCGAAATCTACCAGCTGCATCCAGGGCAGCCCGCCTCGCCTGATCACCATCTCAGGCTTTTCAAATAGTCCTTATGCGCGTCAGATACCCGAAAACTCTCCCGCGCTTTCTGGATGGTCTTATTGTGTGTCCACCGATCCAGCTTTCTCTCCTCTATCACCCGCACAGCGCTTTCCCACTGCTTTGCCAGGGCTGTGGCAAAATACCATGCCTTCATCATACGGACATAGTAGAAATCATCAAGGGCATCTCTTCGCGTGGACAATACCTTCTCAAACAGGGCAGGGTCAAAGTCCTCGTCCAGAAAGTGGTCCATCAGCATCTTGATGCCGAAACGGATGGTGTATTCATGATCGGATGCAAGGCAGCGATCGATTACCGGGAGAAGATCTCCGTGCCTTTTTTTGAAAACCCTGGGAGACAAGCTGTCGCAGGATGCCCAGTTATCAATATAGGGGAGGATCCGGTCCAGCTCCTTCAAGACCCTGTCAAAGTCTTTCTCTCCGGAGATCAAAAACACATGCAGCATGTTTTCTTCATACCATGTGTGCGGCAGCTCCCTCAGAAACGCTTCTGCCTCCCCCTCGTCTGAAAGCTCCTTCGCAAGCTTTCTAAGGAGCGGCACCCGTACCCCGATAATCGTCTCCGGATCCAGATCCGGGCATAGCTTCCGCTGAAAAGCCTGGTATTTCTGATCCTGAAGAGCGAAAAGGCGCTCCTTGATTGTTCTCTTCTCAGCCACAGATATTCTCCTTCAGTTCACAGATCCTGCGCGAAAGTCTCTCAAATCAGGAATCCTGCATGTCATTTGCCTGCATATCTGTATGCCTCCCGCCCATTCCAACCTGGAGCTCTTAGGATTTGCCGCAGGCTGGTCCATTGATCCTCTGCATATACCGCAGCCTAAGACTTTACAGGCAAGTCCTCCTGACCGCGCGTATAGATACGAAGCGCCGCCGGGACTGAAAGCAGCCTTCTCAGTCTTCCTGTCTCAGCTTTTACCAGAGCTTAAGCAGCATCAGAAGTCCCGGCACCCAGGCTGTGACTACGCCCTCAAAGATCTGCAGGCACGGCACGAATTTACCCAGCTTCTTTCCGAGAATCGTCTCCACAAAGGCGCTTCCCCAGAGAATGGCCCAGAGGTACCAGATAGCCGCCCATCGGAGATCCGCTGAGATCCCCAAAGCTTCGGACCCAAGAAAGCCCTCCACTGTGCCGAAAATGAAAGCATTCACCGCCACAAAGGTCGAAAACCAGGCATAGGGGATCGGATTCAGGTCAAAGAGATCCATAAAGGCGACATAGAGATAGGTGAAGCCGAAGAGAAGACCTGTCCCCGCCGCGTAATAATTTCCCTGTATGAGATTGACCGCGTTGATCAGGATCGAGAGACCTCCTGTCAGAAGATTCATGACAGCGGCAGACTTTCCGTCAACATGGTAGAGGGTGCTGACTCCATTGCTGATCAGAACAATTCCTACAAAAAGAAGACAAACTCCAAGCATTTTTTCACTCCTCGTGTGCACTTTTCATTACTGGACCGCGGAAGAAACCGCAGCCCATAATTTCCATATTCTGAATTTTGTATTCTATTCCTTATTTTCTGTTCTATATTTTCTGTTCTTTTATTTCATGTTTTTCAACCAATTATTTATGCTTCATATATATTTTCTTATTTTACTATATATAAATATATTATCATTACGTCATGTCACTATTCCATAGCATTATCATTCAAAACCATGATTCTCTATCCTACTCCTATCCTAAATTCTATTCTAATCCTGTCCTGTCACAGACTCCGTATGGATTAACTGAACAGGTGAATGAATGGCAGCAGACCGCCAGGATCGTGTAAGTTCAGCAGCAGACATGGTATCATTTTAAATCTGTCATCGCATTCAATGTGTGTCCGGTCATTGCTTCTGCTATGTATTACCTCGCTTTGTGCAGCAAATGCGCAAAGCGGACTGGATAGTTATCACTTTTTTCTCTCTCAGAAGCAGCATATCTAAAAGGATTTCCCTCCATCGTCCCCTCCTTGCTCATCTCTGTTCACCTGATAAAAAGTATCGTATATCAGCTGAAGAATCACAAGGAC
>CADBUA010000621.1 GCA_902797665.1 uncultured Lachnospiraceae bacterium
CTGCCTGGGCAGGCGCTGTTCGGATGAAAGACGATGAGGGAGCCAGGAGAGACTGCGATTCTCTCCGCCAGGCGGGTGAAAGCCTGTGTTTTCAGTGCCTTCACAGAGGCGGCGACCTCTTCATACTCCCGCCTGGAATCCTCGTAGATCTCATAGATCCCGGAGCCCGGGAGGATATCGTGGAACTGGTTTCTCAGGGTGATGATCCAGTCCTGGTAAATCTCTTCCCGAGGGTAGGGGGAGCCCAGAAGGAGGCTGTCCATCAGGGCGTAGGTCTCCAGGTTTTCCAGGGCGAATTCTGTTTTGCGGTTATAGCGCTTGTTCCTGGCCATGGAAGTGTAGGTTCCCCGGTGGTACTCGAGATACAGCTCCCCGACCCAGGAAGGCAGGTACCTGCTTCCCCTGCTGTTCTGATCCAGGCGCTCAAAAAACGCCAGAGCGGACATCATCTCCGTCCTCGGAAGACCCGGTATTCCTTTCGCCATACGCCGCTGGTTTTCCAGCATCTCCTTTGTGGGGCCGCCTCCGCCATCCCCGTAGCCGAAGGAGCAGAGGACCTCCTCGTTCAGTTCCTTCTGACTGTAGCGCGCCCAGGCACCCTTCATCTGGCTGGGATTCAGAAAACCGTTATAGCTGGTGAAGTGTTCTGTCTCTGTCCCGCCTTCCTGAGCCGCTTTCCTGTAGTCCCGGGTCGGAATAAAGTGGGTCAGAACCCTGGACCCGTCGATCCCTTCCCACTCAAAGCTGTCGAAGGGCATTTTGTTCCGCTCATTCCAGCTGATCTTGGTGGTCATGAAGTAGGGAATCCCACTTTTCTGAAGGATCTGCGGGAGCGCGGCGGAGTAGCCGAAGACATCCGGCAGCCAGAGGATCTTGCTGTCCACAGAGAATTCCTGCTGAAAGAAGCGCTTGCCATAGAGGATCTGACGGACCAGGGCCTCCCCGGAGGAGAGATTCGTGTCGGCCTCCAGCCACATGGCTCCCTCAGGTTCCCAGCGTCCCTCCTTCACTTTCTCCCGGATCTTCTCATAGATGTCAGGCGCGTTCTCTTTCACATAGAGGTAGAGCTGGGGCTGGCTGGACATGAAGCGATACTCCGGATACTCCTCCATCAGGGCGAGCTGGGTGGAGAAGCTCCTGACGGCCTTGTCTCTTGTAACCGCCAGGGTCCAGAGCCAGGCCACATCGATGTGCGTGTGGCCGATGCAGCAGATGACCGGCGTCTTCTCAGGATCGCAGACTTTGTCATAGAATTCCTCCGTGAGATGACGCTGGGCTTCCCTCAGGCTTTCGCGGAAAGCCTGAGAGCCTTCCTCCCGGAGGTCTAAAAGATTCAGGGAGTCATTCAGGGCATGGATGATGCGGATATACTCGGAACTGTCCGGATCCAGAAGCCTGGCGGTATGGTAGGGGACGGAGAGATCGTAAAAGTAGTGCTCCAGCTCCCGGTCCAGGACCTTCAGGCAGGAATCAAGCTTCAGTGAGAAGTTCTGGTCCCCGGTAAACGCGGAGAGAACAATCTGATAGTGCCGCCCACCCTCCGCTTTTTCAGATAGAATCAGCTCCCGGTGATTCACATCCAGCCCCTGCCGCATCTCTCCGTCCACGAAGAGAGAGAACTGGGGATTGGTGGCGTCCCAGAGACCTTCCGTTCCTGTCCGCAGCTCATAGACCACGGTCTTTCCCGCATAGGCCTGCGGGATCACGATCTCTGTGGCAAACCAGTAGTACTCCCGGTGTCCGCCCCAGAGCATCTTCCGGTCAAAGAGCTCCCAGCTGGAGGGATCAAGGGCTTTGACATCCAGCTTATCCCGGCACTTTTTCATCCGGTAGCTCTCAATGGGCATGCTTTCCGGGAAGATCAGATCCTCCAGGTCCGAGATCAGTTTCCCGACCCGCTCTTTCATCAAAAACATAGGCATTCCTCATTAAAAAACTAAGCGCACGGCTTTCCGGATTTCGTCAGCCGCAAGTTTGGAAAAATGAAATAAATACGAAATAAAAC
The DNA here is from genome assembly GCA_902797665.1 of uncultured Lachnospiraceae bacterium. Lineage (GTDB taxonomy): Bacteria > Bacillota > Clostridia > Lachnospirales > Lachnospiraceae > Porcincola. Next base: position 2,006 of record CADBUA010000621.1, read on the forward strand.
AGCTATAATAGTGAACGCAATAATATAAAAATAAACTGGTAAAGACAAAAAGACAGATATTAAGGCATATAAGCATAAATGCGAATGCGAATACAGATATAGATATAGATATAGGTGCAGGTATAGGTATAGGTATAGGTACAGGTATAGATACAGGTATATTTATATCTGTATCCATGAATGAATAGCAGCATAATCATATACGAATATAGTTACATGAATATATAAACATATAAGCATATAGGCACATAAGTGTATAAATATATAGTTACATAGGTATATACTGCCATAATTACAGATCCTGTTTTCAGTCCAGTTTTTTCTCCATGCGGACACATTCAAAGGTCCCGCTCTGAACAAGCTGATTGTCGATCGCCGCATAGCCCAGTCTTTCATAAAAGCCTGTGGCCTCAGTCCGGCTTTCAATCTCCACAGTATGAAATCCGAGGTCAGAGATCCATTTTTCCGCTTCCGTCACAAGCCTTGCGCCCAGTCCCCGACCCTGGTACTCCGGGAGCACGACAACCCGGCCGAGCATCACCCGGCTGTCGCTGAGCCTGTAAAAGCGGCAGCTGGCGACAGGATATTCATCATCCAGAAGGACGATGTATCTGGAAGCATCCCCGTCATGGGCATCAAACTCCTCCCGCAGGGAGATGTGATACTGCCTGTTCATCCCCTGGATCCTTACCGAGTAGGCGCCGGCCCTCTGCCATTCTTCCTCCGCACGGAGAACCTTGATCTTTCCATGCTCTTCATACGCTTTATATGCTTCATTCATCTGCCACACCTCCTTCTTTGCCGCTCAGAAGCCTGCTTATTTCCTTTTTCCACAATCAAGCCTGATTGGGAACCCTGCTGAACCTGATACCCGTGAGAGAAAGAAGCTGCGAAATCATGGGCATGAGCGGGGATCTACCGGTATAGCAAGTCAGGACAGGGCTTTTCATCTCGAGTCTACCGCGTTCAGACAGGAGGTTCAAATGCTGAGAAGCAGATCAGCATTGGATCATGATCTGAATTCTGCGCCTTGAAAAGGCTCAGGATCCGACCTGAAAGCAGGCGCAGACTCAGCCGACAGACTGCGCGTTCGGCTCACTTTTCAGATGCATCTCCAGCAGGAACCGCGTTCTGTCAGAGAGAAGCCGGATTCCGGAAAAGCACAGCGGGAGTCATTATACCGGGAAACATTCGAGTTTAACAGGGCAGCTTGCTTTTTCTGCTGTGTTCTATGCATATTTGGGGTCAGGGTGTGCCGCCGGCAAGATGGCTGAGGCTGAGCCGGAATGGGGAATGGGGAACATGGCGCAGGATGCATCAAGCCATATGCCAACGTAAACTCTGCGAATGTTTCATGCGGATTCACGGATAGAGAAAAACTCAAATTGTGCAAATCTATATTGAAAACACAAAATCAGCCCTTGAAGGGCAAAGTTTTCGGTGCTATACTGTGGGCACCTGAGCGGGCTGGCGTGAGATCGCGGCAGTGGAGTTCGCTCAGCCTCAATCTATATCTAAATCTCAACCTATATCTAAATCTCAGTCTATGGCATCTCTATAGATCGCGGATGGCGGTCGAAACATTTCAGAAGATCCTGGAGCGATTCAGGCAGCCTCTCAGAAAAACCCATAAACAATTAGTTCGTAAATCAGGACATAAATAAATAAAGCGAATTATACTCTGAAAATGATATGCATCTATAATAAATAAAAATCTGATAGTTTTAGAATCATAAAAACATACTATAGATTTATATGTATAATTAGTAATTAGTAATTATCACAATCATAATCATATGTTTCGATAAACACAATCATATATTTCAATAAACATTCCAATAACATCATCTTAACAACCTAAAACACATTTTCATAAAACGCCATATAACAAACACAATAAGTA
>CADBUA010000622.1 GCA_902797665.1 uncultured Lachnospiraceae bacterium
GATTGAATGCGGGCTTAGGCGCCTGAGCCCGGCCTCGCAGCTGGATGGGAGCCTGCGACTGAACAGCTGCTCTTTCTTTTGAAACAGTCCTTTCCGCCCTTCTTCGGCAATTTTCACAAAGCCATTTGATTTTTACCTGCGAAAAGTATAAACTGGGCCTAATCGAGGGTGGTGCTACCTCAGGACAGCTCTGATTTTTGGCTAAAATGACGGCTTTTTCAGGGGGATGACTTGGACAGTCTATCTCCATATCCGCTTTTGAGTGGGAAAAAATCCAGCTGGCACTGCCACAGACGGGAGGAAGATTTATGATATCGAACCAGGTCCTTCAGTCCACACTGGAGGGATTGAAAGCCATCAGCCGCGTTGATATGTGCATCATGGACACAGAAGGGATTTTGCTCGCGTCCACCTTCGAGGGGGCTGAAAATCTCCGCAGCGCCGTCCGGGAGTTTGAAAATTCTCAGGCGGAGAGCCAGGAGCTTCAGAACTATCAGTTCTTCAAGGTTATGGATGACACCCAGCTGGCGTACATACTGATCGCCTCGAACCCCACTTCTTCCGGCAGCACGGAAGGCCATATGGTGGGGAAACTCGCCGCCTATCAGATCCAGTGTCTCATCGTTGCCTACAAGGAGCGCTTTGATAAGGGCAACTTCATCAAAAATCTCCTGCTGGACAACCTTTTGCTTGTAGACATCTACAACCGCGCCAAGAAACTGCATATCGACTCTGAGGCGCGGCGAGTGGTGTTTATTCTCGAGCTTCCGGGAGAGCGGGACACAGCAACCCTGGAGGCGATCCGGAATCTGATCGGCACGACATCCAACGACTTTGTCACAGCTGTGGATGAGAAAAGCGTCATCATCGTCAAGGAGCTTGAGCCGGATGATGAGTATGCCCAGATGGAGACATGCGCGGAGAGCGTTCTCAGTGTGCTGCCCCTGGAGGTTCGGGACCCGTCCACCATCGCCTACGGCACCATCGTCTCGGAGCTCAAGGATGTCTCAAGGTCCTACAAGGAAGCCCGCATGGCGCTGAACGTTGGGAAAATCTTCTTCACCGACCGGCAGATCATCGCTTACAGCTCCCTGGGCATCGGCCGTCTGATCTATCAGCTGCCGATTCCGCTCTGTAAGATGTTCATCAAAGAGGTCTTTGACGGGAAATCGCCGGATGACTTTGATGAGGAGACCCTGACGACGATCAACAAGTTCTTCGAGAACAGCCTGAACGTCTCTGAAACCTCCCGCCAGCTTTACATCCACCGGAACACCCTGGTCTACCGTCTGGACAAGCTGCAGAAGCAGACCGGCCTGGACCTCCGGGTCTTTGAGGACGCGATCACGCTGAAGATCGCACTGATGGTGGTCAAGTACATGAAGTATATGGAAAACCAGGATTATTGAGGACTTCAGTTTATATATCGGGAACCATTTGAATTTGCCAAGTGCTTCACCGGTATATGCCCGCTTGCACCAATTTTGCCGCAGTTTCTCACGCTCGCGGGTATCGCAGAGGCACTTTCCTTAGTGCCAGCAGGCTCCTGCGCCCGCATTCAATCTGCGACTGTCATCCGGTCATCTGGCGCTGGGGGAGCCCGCAACGAACGAAAGAAAGAAATAGGCGCCGGATGGAGCGATGATGGAGCGATCCATCCGGGCATGAAAAAAACCGGCGAAAGCCGGTTTTTTGATCGTGACGCAGAATGAAATCCTGTAGCTGTAAAGCCGCAGGCTCCCATCCAGGTACGAGGGCAGGCGCAGGAGCGTGTCACCGCATGCAATGTGCGCCCGGCCTTTTATCCTTGAAATGTATGACCTCGCCTGGCGACAGGCGGCCAAAGTGGACTGGACAGGGACGAAATCTTTGCTGGCCTTCTCAGAACACTCGGAAGCCCGAAAAAGAAGACCTGACCGGCATGCCGCCTGGCGGCATTATGCCTCCGGATAGCTCCCGAACTGTGACAGATCCTCGACGCTGAGCTTTTCCCCGCCCACGCGGAGAAGATCCTGGATTTCTTCCATTGGCAGTTCCAGCTGGGCAGAGAGCTCCTCCAGGGAGGGTTTTCTGTCAAGCTCCTCCTCCAGGTCATGGGCAGCGGAGGCGAGGCGGTTCAGGCGGGTCAGGACTTTTTCATCGGAGCGGGAGAGGCTCAGGGCCTCCTGAACCGCGGCCTCCAGGTGCTCTGTCACGGCATTCAGGAGAAAAGCCCGAAAGGCGGAGAGAGAGTCCTCTTTTTTCAGCTTATGCAAGGCCTGGAAAAGTCCCAGATTGGCCTCTCCGACCAGGTCCTCCGTCGTGATTCTGTCCTCCTCCTGAAGGGTCTTCTCCATCTCGGCGGCGAGATCGGAGACAGCCGGGAGATAGCATTCCGCCAGACGGTTCCGCGCGGCGGCATCACCCGCGGCGGATTTCTGAAAGAGGGTAAACTCCTCTTTTTCCGGCAGAGGCGCGATCTGGTTCAGCTCTTCCAGATAGAGGCGGAGGCTTTTTACAAGGCCCTGATCCTCTGTCTCCCGGCCGGATTCTATCCCCAGGTCCTCGTCATACAGATCCAGGGAAAGGGACAGATAGCGGAAGACCGCCTGCATCTTTTCCTCATCGAGGCCTTCGTCTTTCAGGCTCTGCCGGATTTCCCCGGTGGAGAGCCGCTTTCCTTCCGCCTGTCCTTTTTTCAGAAGCGCTTCGAGCTTTTGACGGAATCTCTGTGTCTCATCGGCCATCGCCTTCTCCTTCCTTCATCAGGATGCCGCAGAAGTGTTCTGTGATTATCCAAAATGACCAAAACTGACTGCGCACACTATAAAATATTTTCTGAGGGAATGCAAATGGTTGCTATCATTTTCACTTGTGCTTTCCCGAGACCTGTGCTAGTGTATAACTGTTAAACACTGTCAGTTCAGAACTCCATCTTCTCGATCTCTCGAAACTTCCACGTATTTCCCTATAGTTATGGCTTCTGCCGGGAGAAATCCGGTTTGAGGTTTTTTTCGTCAGTCAGAAGAGTATGCATGGCATCTTTCCGGGCGATCTGTAATGTAGCCAGGGATTCCGTGAGTTTTCTATCTGGGAAAATTCATGCACCTCTCTCGGAAGCGGCCAGGCATTGGTTTGAACCCCACCGTATAGCAGGAAACGGGTGAGGCTGCTTTGCGTCAGAGCCTTTGGAGCTCTTGTTATGCAGGCTGTCTTTTCGACACGATATGCCGTTCAGAAGGCCTTTCCGTTCCCTGCAGCTGAAAAGGATTGCTGCATGAATAGAGATAGATATGAGCTGTTATCCCTTCCGCTCTTGAAGGATATGGCCAAAAAGCGAGGGCTTAAGGGACTTTCAGCTTCCCGCAAGAACGAGGTGGTTGATGCCCTGGTGGCATCTGATAAGGAGGCCGAAGCGGCGGCAGCCGCCCGGGCGGCAAAGGCAGCGGCTCCAGCCCCAAAGGCAGCGGCAGCACCGAAGGCAGAGGCCCCGGCAAAGGCTGCAGCGCCAGCACCGAAGGCAGAAGCCCCGGCAAAGGCTGCAGCGCCAGCGCCGAAGGCAGCAGAAGCCCCGGCAAAGGCTGCAGCGCCAGCGCCGAAGGCAGC
>CADBUA010000623.1 GCA_902797665.1 uncultured Lachnospiraceae bacterium
AATAAGCTCAAAAAGGATTTGATGAGCTACAATCTCTGTAATCCGTATTCTACACGAAAGATGAAATACCTGGATTTATCAGTAGGTGGTAAATAGAGTCAGATAACGAATGTGCAATCATTGTATTTTGTATGCATGAATTAACAAGCAATAAAAATCATAATAATTTATAATAATATTGATAAGCAATTAATTTTAATAATTTAACAAGAGATCGTGATTTTTCATAGAAGAAGAGTAATTAAAAAACATAACCTTTGTCAGATCGGTTCATGACGGATGTTGGTAAACCGGGTAAACCGCTTTTGGATTTCCCTGTTTCCAGGCCCGATCCGGACTTTTCCATTGGCTGATCATTGCTCTTCAGGAGGCTGCGATGTCCGAGACTGCATTTTTATATGATCAGGATCACAAGATCCTCCCGGTGGATGTCCTCACAGGAGGAAGCCAGAAGAACCGGTATCTGTTCTATCAGCTGAAGCTGAGTATGCAGGCGGCTTCCTCTGTCGATCTGATTGTATCTTTCCTCATGGAATCCGGAGTAAGGCTCCTTTTGAATGATCTCCGCGCTCTGGTCGGGCGGGAGGCCAGGGTCAGGATTCTGACCGGGGACTATCTCGGTATTACGCAGCCTTCCGCACTTTATCTCCTCAGGGGTGAGTTCGGCGACTCCATTGATCTACGCTTTTTTCATTCCTCTGAGCCCGGAAAATCCTTCCACCCTAAGGCCTATATCTTCTATCATGGAAAACATACCCGGGATATAGAAGGCGATGGGACAGACAAGGAAGTCCGAAATGATCCGGATGGTGAGATTGAGGTATTTGTTGGCTCCTCCAACCTCTCGAAAAGTGCCCTGACATCCGGGATTGAATGGAACTATCGGCTCAGGCAATCCGTAGATCCGGTCAACTGCGGACAGTTTGTGGATGCCTTTGAGGATCTCTTTGAACATCACTCTACAAAAATCACTGATGAGGTTCTGAAAGCCTACTCCAGCTCCTGGCATAAACCGGCTCTTTACAAGGACCTTCTCCGGTCAGGGGAGGATCTGGACTTTTCAAGTGGGAAGCTGGAGGAGATCATTCAGCCCCGAGGTGCCCAGATCGAGGCCTTGTATGCTTTGAAGAGAACCCGGGAGGAGGGAGCCTCAAAAGCTCTGGTGGTTGCAGCCACCGGAATCGGCAAAACCTATCTGGCTGCCTTTGATTCAAAGTCCTATGCTCATGTTCTGTTTGTGGCGCATCGGGAGGAAATCCTGAAGCAGGCGGCTGTATCTTTCAAAAATGTCAGGAAGTCCGATGACTATGGTTTTTTCCGGGGGGATCAGAAGGATACGGGAAAATCTGTGATTTTTGCCTCTGTTGAATCCCTCGGGAAGGAGCAGTATCTCACAGATCAGTACTTCTCGAGAGACTACTTCCAGTATCTGGTAATCGATGAAGCCCATCACGGCGTGAATGAAGCTTACCGTCGTATCGTCCGCTACTTTCAGCCGGAGTTTCTTCTCTGCCTGACAGCAACCCCGGAGCGCATGGACGGCAGATCTGTATACGAGATCTGCGACTACAATGTACCCTATGAGATCTCTCTGAGAGATGCCATCAACAAAGGACTCCTGGTTCCCTTTCATTACTACGGGATCTATGACGAGACCGACTACAGTCATCTGACCGTTGTCCGGGGCAGGTATCTTGAAAGCGATCTGGACAAGCTGTACATCGGCAACAGCAGGCGCTATGACCTGATCCTGAAAAGCTATGGGAAATACTCTTCCAGACGGGCCCTGGGCTTCTGCTGCTCAAGGAAGCATGCAGAAGAGATGGCAAAGCAGTTCTGTCTGAGCGGGATCCCGGCTGCTGCTGTCTATAGCGATGCCTCAGGAGCATATTCCAGAGACCGGGAGAGCGCCCTCAGAGATCTCAGGGATGGAAAACTCCGGGTTGTCTTCTCGGTGGATATGTTCAATGAGGGAGTAGACCTTCCTTTTGTGGACATGGTTCTTTTTCTACGCCCGACAGAATCTCCGGTGGTCTTTCTTCAGCAGCTGGGGCGTGGTCTGAGAAAAGCACACGGAAAGCAGTATTGCTCGGTGCTGGACTTCATCGGTAATTATAGAAAGGCAGGAAATATCCCTTCTTTCCTCTCTGGATCGAATACTGCCGGGGAACAGAGGAAAATCCGGGAGAGGATCCGGGATGCAGAATATCCGGATGACTGCATTGTCGATTTTGATTTCCGCCTGCTGGACCTTTTTGAGCAGCTGGAGAAATCAAGAAGGAGAGTGCAGGATCGAATCCTGGATGAATACCTGAGAAT
>CADBUA010000624.1 GCA_902797665.1 uncultured Lachnospiraceae bacterium
ACTGTCCAGCATGCTTTGGCCGCTTGCCGCCGATCGTGGGGATGCATGCCAAAAGCTCGAAAGAGAGATCGAAACCCGAATAGGCGCCAATAGCGGCTGCATCAGGGACTTTGTCATATCTTGCGTGCCCCTTTTTTTTGTTGTATAGTGTGAAGCGCTGTGTCCTGGCGGGTTTCTGGCCTGATGAAAGCGGGAGCGGCGCAAACATCGCTTCTGGGATCTTCTGTTTTTCGCGATCTTTGGGAGATCGGTCTGGAAGCAGTCGAAGAGGACTCTGAAAGTAAGGGGTTTTCTATGCCAAGATATCTGGTTATCGTGGAATCACCGACGAAAGTCAAGACAATCAAGAAGTTTCTCGGGAAGAACTACGTGGTCAAGGCATCCACCGGCCATGTACGGGATCTGCCGAAGAGCCAGCTCGGCTTCGACCCGGAGAATGATTACGAACCGAAATACATTACCATCCGCGGGAAGGGGGATGTGCTGGCAGACCTCCGCAGGGAAGCCAAGAAAGCTGACAAAGTCTATCTCGCGACGGACCCTGACCGGGAGGGGGAGGCGATCTCCTGGCACCTCTGCGCAGCCCTGAAGCTGGATCCGGAGAAAACCTGCCGGATCACCTTCAACGAGATTACCAAAAACGCTGTCAAGGAAGCGCTGAAGCATCCGCGGGAGATCGACATGGATATGGTGGATGCCCAGCAGACACGAAGAATCGTGGACCGCATGGTTGGCTACCGGATTTCACCCCTGCTCTGGGCAAAGATCAAGCGGGGCCTCTCCGCGGGGCGGGTGCAGTCCGTGGCGCTCCGCATTATCGCCGACCGTGAAAAAGAGATTAATGACTTTATCCCCCGGGAGTATTGGTCCCTGGGGGCTGATTTTGATCAGAAGGGATCCAGAAAGCCCCTCAGCGCCGAGTTCTACGGTCTTTTGAAAGCGGACGGGAAAAGTGAGAAGCTGGCGCTCGGGAGCGGGGAGGAGACAGAGGCGGTAAAGACCGCGCTGGAAGGGGCTGCCTTTGAGGTTCTCGGCATCAAGCGCGGGGAGAGAACGCGGAAAGCCCCCCTTCCCTTCACGACCAGTACCCTGCAGCAGGAGGCTGCAAAGTCCCTGAACTTTTCCACTCAGAAGACCATGCGTATTGCCCAGCAGCTTTATGAGGGGGTCGATCTTCCGGGGGAAGGGACCGTGGGTCTCATCACCTACCTTCGTACCGACTCCACGCGCATCTCGGAGGAGGCCAATCAGGCAGCACGCTCCTATATCTTTGAGCACTACGGGGAAGACTATGCCGGATCGGTGCTGACAGAAAAGACAACTGAGAAGACAGCCGAGAAGACATCCGAAAAGACAGGGGATAAAAAGGCCGGGGTCCATATCCAGGATGCCCATGAAGCCATCCGTCCCTCTGACATCCAGAGAAGTCCGAGCAGTGTCAAGGAGGCTTTGACCCGTGAGCAGTACCGCCTCTACCAGCTGATCTGGAAGCGCTTTGTCGGCTCCCGGATGGCTCCGGCCAAGTATGAGACCATGCAGCTGAAGATCGCGGGCATTCCGAAGGACACATTGAAGACAGCGATCGATGTGGACAGAGTGCAAAGAGCGGAAAGACAGGGCTATCTGTTTACCGCGGGATCTTCCCGGATTCTCTTTGACGGCTACCTTTCGGTCTACAGCGACGAGGATGACGAGGAGAAGAGTTCCACTTCTTCCTTCCAGGGCCTGAATGAGGGAGATCAGCTGAGCCTTCTGAAGCTGAAGGCGGAGCAGCACTTTACAAGTCCTCCAGCGCACTACACGGAGGCCTCCCTGGTCAAGACGCTGGAGGAGCTGGGCATTGGCCGCCCATCCACCTACGCGCCGACGATCACCACCCTCCTGGCCCGCCATTACGTGACCAAGGAGAAGAAAAATCTATATATTACCGAGCTCGGGGATGCTGTGGACGGTATCATGAAGAAGTCCTTCCCGGAGATCGATAACGTCCAGTTCACCGCCTACATGGAGTCGATGCTGGATCTGGTGGCGGAAGGGAAGACCTACTGGAAGGAGATCGTTCGAAACTTTTATCCGGATCTGGAGAAGGAAGTGCAGGAGGCCGAGAAGAACCTGGAGAAGGTCTCCATTCAGGATGAGGTGACGGACGTCGTCTGTGAGAACTGCGGCCGCCTGATGGTTATCAAGTATGGACCGCACGGGAAATTCCTGGCCTGCCCGGGTTTCCCGGACTGCCGGAACACCAAGCCATATTTTGAGAAGGCCGGTGTATCGTGTCCGAAGTGCGGGCAGGAGGTCGTGATCCGCAGATCCCGGAAGGGCAGACGCTTCTTTGGATGCTCGAATCCGGAGTGTGACTTCATCTCCTGGAATAAACCTTCCGAACTGAAATGCCCTGAGTGTGGCAGCTACATGCTTGAAAAGGGAAACCGCCTCATGTGCTCCAGCACGGAGTGCGGCTATGCCATGGACAAACCCAGGGAATCGGAGAAGGCTCTGGATGCGGAGGAGAA